>NZ_QOBB01000129.1:0-20412 GCF_024704855.1 Burkholderia sp. HAN2018
CGTCGGCCGCGCGCTCGTCGACCTGCGGCCCGAGCTGCGCACGCTGCGCGGCGAGGACGGCGACGCGCTCGCGACCGTGCGCGGCGTGCGCTACGTCGTGCATCGCGGGCCGCTCGTCGATCGCGGCGTCACGTCGGGCAGCGTGCTGACGTTCCAGGAATCGCGCGCGGTCGAACGCCTCGACCGCGCACTGCGTTCGCAGCCCACCACGCAGCAGTTCGCGGCGCGCTACGCGCTCGACGACGTGGTCGGCGCATCGGCGCCGATGGCGCGCGTGCGCGATCTCGTGCGCCGCTACGCGAAATCCGACGCGACCGTGCTCGTGCTCGGCGAAAGCGGCACCGGCAAGGAAATGATCGCGCAGAGCCTGCACGCGCTGTCCGCGCGGCGCAGCTACCCGTTCGTCGCGGTCAATTGCGGCGCGTTTCCGGAAGCCCTGCTCGAAAGCGAGCTGTTCGGCTATGAGGAAGGCGCGTTCACCGGTGCGCGGCGCGGCGGCAAGACCGGCCTGTTCGAAGCCGCACACCGCGGCACGCTGTTTCTCGACGAGATCGGCGAAATGCCGCCGTCGCTGCAGAGCCGGCTGCTGCGTGTGCTGCAGGAGCGCGAGGTGATCCGCCTCGGCTCGACCGAGCCGATCCGCATCGACGTGCGCGTGATCGCCGCGACGCACCGTCCGCTGCTCGCCGCCGTCGAGGCCGGCACGTTCCGCGCGGATCTCTATTACCGGCTCAACATCCTGAACGTCGGCCTGCCGCCGCTGCGCGAGCGCGCAGCCGACATCCCGGCGCTCGCGGCCACGCTGCTCGTGCAGGCCGCACGACGCGAACCGCGGCTCGCCGAGCGCCTGCGCGACGCCGACGACGCCGCGCGCGTGCTCGGCGCGACGCAGGCCGGGCTCACCCGCTACCGGTGGCCCGGCAACGTGCGCGAACTGCAGAACGTGATCGAGCGGATCGCGGTGGAGCTGGCCGAGGAAGCCGACGAAAACGATCCGGCCGCCGCCTGCGGCACGCTCGATCCCGACGCGCTGCAGGCGATCGCACCCGAGCTGTTCGCGGCGCCCCCCGACGCGGCCGACGCCGACGATGCGCAGACGCTGCACGCACGCCGCCGCCGCGCGGAAGCCGACGAGATCCGCGCGGTACTCGACGCGTGCGGCGGCGACCGCGATCGCGCATGCGCGATGCTCGGCATCAGCAAGACGACGCTGTGGCGGAAGTTGTCGGTGAAATAGGCAGGCCGGATGCGGCGCGCCGGCGCGCGCCTGCGTAACGAGGAACGTCAGTCGACCTTGTGATAGTGGCGGTACGCCTTCGCGCGATTGCCGCACGACGACATCGAACACCAGCGGCGGCTGCCGTTCTTGCTGTCGTCGATGAACAGCCACTGGCAGGCGTCGTTCGCGCAACGCTTGACCTTCGCGAGCCGCGCGCCGCCGAGCAGGTCGATCGCCGACCACAGCACCGGGCTCAGCAGCGCCGCGAGCGTGGCGCCCGCGCCGCCGATCCGCCACGCATAGGCGCCGTCGATGCGCGCCAGCGCGACGCGCGGCGCCGCTTCCGCCAGGAAGCCGCCGAGCAGCGCCAGATCGTCGGCGTGCGGCTCGCGCTGCTCGGCCTGCGCATGAAACAGCCGATACAGCGCCTCGCGCAGTGCGAGCGCGCGCGCGAGCATCGCCGGCTCGTCATCCTTGTCCCGCACTCGACACGCGTCGGCCAGGCCGGCCGGTACGCACGCCTGCTCGCGGCACCACGTCAACAGGTCGTCCAGCGTCCCGAAGGTCTCCGTCGGCGTGTCGGCGCCGCGCCAGTACAGCGTATTCGCGAAATCGATGCTCAGCGTTTCCGGCGGCGCCGGAATCAGGCAGTCCGTCGTGACGGAAGGTTGCGTTTTGCTCATGACGCGATCGTATCTAACCAGCATGCCGGTTGACAAGCATCCGGACGCTTTCTAACATAACCGGCATGGTGGTTAAAAAACGGTTGGCTGCACTGCGCCCTTTCAGTTCAAGGAGACACAGATGATCGATCGCCTTTTCTTCAGCGTTATCCACAACAATCGCAGCCGGGTGTTCGACGACAGCACACTCGGCGCGCTCCGCTACAAGCGGCTGGCATGGTGCTTGTAGGCAGGTTTGCCGTCCTGACGTCCCCTCTTCAGTTCAAGGAGCCCACAGATGATCGATCACCTTTCCTTCGGCGTTGCCCACATCGGCCGCAGCCGCACGTTCTACGACAGCACGCTCGGCGCGCTCGGCTACAAGCGGCTGTATAGCGACGACGGCTCGATCGGGTACGGCGAGACCGAGCCGGTGCTGTGGCTGCAGCATGCGGCTCGCCCCATCGCCGCCGATCCCGACTCCGGGCTGCACCTGTCGTTCAAGGCCGCGTCGCCCGTCGAGGTCGACGCGTTCTACCGCGCCGCGCTCGAGCACGGCGGCCAGGACAACGGCGGGCCTGGCAAGCGCGAGCACTACGGCCCCGGCTATTACGCGGCGTTCGTCGTCGATCCCGACGGATATCGGCTCGAAGCCCATTGCGAGCTGGACAACGTCGTCTGATCCGGTTCGCACCGACGCGGGTGAACGACAAGGGCCCGATTCCGCATCGCGCGGAATCGGGCCCTTGTCCTTGTTTTTGCTGCATCGAGGTTCGGTCGCGACGCTCGCCGCAGGCAAGCACGCCGATGCCGGGCGGCGCGACCGGCTCGCGGCCGATTGCCCCGCGATCCGCCCGCACCGGGCACGCGCTTACTGCGCGTTGCGCGTGCTCTGCAACTGCTCGCCGAGCCCGTCGATCCCGAGGCGCACCGTCTGGCCGGCCTTCAGGAACACCGGCGACGGCTTGATGCCCATCCCGACGCCCGGCGGCGTGCCCGTCGTGATCACGTCGCCCGGCTGCAGCGTCATGCAGTTCGACAGATAGGCAATCAGCTGCGCGACGGTGAACACCATCGTGCGCGTGTTGCCGTTCTGATAGCGGTGGCCGTCGACCTCGAGCCACAGGTCGAGACGCTGCGGATCGGGCACCTCGTCACGCGTGACGAGCCACGGGCCGATCGGGCCGAACGTGTCGAAACCCTTGCCCTTGTCCCACTGGCCGCCGCGCTCGATCTGCCATTCGCGCTCCGACACGTCGTTGACGACGCAGTAGCCCGCGACGTAATCGAGCGCGCGCGCTTCGTCGACGTCCTTGCAGGTCGCGCCGATCACGACGCCCAGCTCGACTTCCCAATCCGTCTTGACCGAACCCTTCGGGATGTCGATGCCGTCGTTCGGGCCGCAGATCGAGCTCGTCCACTTGCCGAACACGACGGGCTCCTTCGGCACCGGCATGCCGGCTTCGGCCGCGTGATCGGCGTAGTTCAGGCCGATGCCGATGAACTTGCCGACATGGCCGACGCACGCGCCGATGCGCGGCTCGCCCGACACGAGCGGCAGCGTGGCCGGATCGATTGCACGCAGACGCGCGAGACCTGCGTCGGACAGCACATCGCCGGACAGATCCGGCACATGCGCCGACAGGTCGCGAATCCGGCCGTCCGCGTCGAGAATACCGGGCTTTTCCTGGCCGGACGGGCCATAACGAAGCAGTTTCATCGTGCTCAACCTCTGTTGTCGAATAGGACAGGATACCGGCCGACGCCGCTCTTCGCGGCCGCGTGCCGGACTGATTGTCGATCGTCGATTGCGCGCGTCGGCGCCGCATCCGGCATGCCGTTCGACGCGCGAGGGTCGCGCGGGCGCAGCGATCGTGCCGCCACACGGAAGTATGGCGCGCATCGAACGGGCGGCCGCCGGTCTGCGCATCGGCGACGACGGCCCGGCACCCGCGACATGGCCCGGCCCGTACCGGCCGGCGTCACGCGCGGCCGCACCGTCGCTGGCCCGCCAGTCTTTGTACCATCGGCCGCGCACGATGAAATGACGCGCGACGGATACCGACTATTGGTGCGCCCGCGGGCGCTGCGGCGCAGCATCGCGGGCGGCGGCGCAGCCCGATTTCCTTTCGAATACCTTGAACCGGTGCCACCTGTCATGAATACCGGGTATTCGGAGCTTCCCTGTCATCCTGAAAACAAATTGATCCGTTCTTGTTAGGTAACGATCGGTAAAAAGACGCTGCATTGCACACTAAATGTTTGTTGTTAAGCTCGGACGGATGGCGTGCGTCGCCACACGCGAGCCCGACACAGGCGAAGTGCAGAATCGGTCAGCGTGCGTCGCCAATCGATCGACAGTAATCCCCCAACCTCACATCGACAATGCAAACAACCAACGACCTGCTTCCCGGCTGCGACGCACGGGAATCGATGGGCGCAATCGACCGTTATCGCGCACCCGCGCTCGACAAGGGTCTCGACATCCTCGAACTCCTGTCGGAGCAGAAAGAAGGCCTCACCCGCACCGAAATCACGAAGGAACTCGGCCGCAACGCGAGCGAGATCTACCGGATGCTCGAACGCCTCGTCGCGCGCCGCTACGTGATGCGCTCGACCGGCGGCGACCGCTATACGCTCAGCCTCAAGCTGTTCTCGCTCGCGCACCGGCATCCGCCGATGAGCCGGCTGATCGCCGAGGCGCTGCCGCCGATGCAGCGCTTCGCCGATTCCTCGGAACAATCGTGCCACCTGTCCGTCTACGATCGCGGCAACCTGCTCGTGATCGCGCAAGTCGACGGGCCCGGCCCGTGGGGTGTGTCGGTCCGGCTCGGCTCGCGCATCGGGCTCGCCGATACGGCATCGGGGCGGGTGATGCTGTCGTTCCAGGGCGCCGAGCAGCGCGCGCACATGCTCGCGGAGCACCGCAAGGTCAAGGGCGAAGCGCCGCTGAACGAGCAGGAACTCGCGTACGCGTGCCAGTCCATCCGGCAGGCCGGCTACCTGCGCCAGGACAGCCGCCAGGCGTACGGCGTGACCGACCTGACCGCGCCGATCCTCGGGCCGTCCGGCCATGCGATCGCGGTGCTGACCTGCCCGTACATGCGCAGGATCGATGCGCACATGGCGCCGTCGGTCGACGCGGTCGTCGATGGGTTGCGCGAAACGGCCGCCCATCTGTCGATGTGCCGCACCGAAACCTGCTGACACAGCTGAGCCTGCCGACACGCAGGCTCGTCGGAACGCACCGGGTACGGCGCGATTGCGCCGATCCCGGTCGCCTGCGATCACGCCGGTGCGAGGCGCGACGCACGGTGCCATATCGTGCGCCCACGGCGCTACGCTAAAATAGCGGCCCTCTCAAAAACTACGGCGGCCGGTTGTCGCGGCCGTCGTGTCCGATGGATGTCATGGCCAAACTTCTGAACGATCAAGAATTCCAGCGTTTCTCCGAACTTCAGCAGAAGCAGGCAAGCTTCACGATCACGCCCGAGGAGGCGGACGAACTGCGCGATATCGTCGCGCGCGCGCAGAAGAAGCGCGACGATCGTGCCGCCGCGATGCAGGCGATCGAGAACTACATCGAGCAGTTCGACATCACGCCCGACGAACTCTTCTCGCCCGAGCAGATCGGCGACGCGGCCCGCACCTACGGGCTCATCACGGCGACCAAGAAGGAACGCACGCTGCCGCCGTCGATCACGTTCAACGGCAAGCCGTACCAGTGGACCAAGACGCTTCCGGACGACGTGCGCGGCGCGCTGTTCGAAGCATTCACGTCCGGCGAATCGGTCAAGCGCTTCATCGCGATGCCGAAGGACATCGCACGCTGCGCACTGACGATCGCCCGCCTCGAGCGCGAAACCGGCGCCGTCTATGCCGATTCGCACCTCGAGGAACTCGCGATTTCGCGCGACCAGGTGAACGACGCGGCGGCGAAACTCGCTGCCTGAATGTAAGCGCGGGCACGGTTCATGCGTGCCCGCCCCCTGCTCAACGCCGACCTTGGCCGGCGTTGCGCTTGCGCAAGCCGTGCGTCCGGACACTCCCGAAAAGTCTCACCCTGGCGTCCCGCAAGCGCTCACCCACACCTCCCGAAAAAGCTCACCAAGGCTCCCGGAAACCCTCACCGAAGCCTCCCGGATGTGCTCACCGACACGTCCCGCAGCCCCTCACCGATGCGCCCCGGAAAGGCTCACCGACGCCTCCCGCAGGTACTCACCGGCCACTCCCGGGAAGGCTCACCGAATGCTCCCGTATCGGCTCACCTCGACCGTCCTGGAGAAGCTCACCGGCGGCTCCTGAAAAATCTCACCTTTTGGGCAGGCTCGAATTTTCGAGGCTGAAATACGGCGGCAAATACGTGTGAACATCGCGCGGAAAACTACGACGCGCGACGGATATCGCGGCAAACGAAACGCGTCTCGCGACGCCTGCCGTATGCGTGTCGTTGTTTCCATCGCGAACAGGCAGCGACACGTTCGCCGTTGTTTCGCTCGCGAGACCGGTTCGAATGCCCGGCATTCGTGACCGGAAACATCCTCAACGTGCCGGGAAGCCGGGGACAGCGACGGCATATGGCGTCCGTACGCGCCGAGCCGCCGACGGACGCTACGGCTGCAGCTTCATCCTGAAGCCGACGACACCGGGCTCCTCCGTCGTCGACACGGCGAAACCGCACGACTTCGCAAGCGCGATCATCGCCGAGTTCTCGCGCAGCGCCTCGCCGATCATCCATGCGGTTCCGCGCGAACGCGCGTAGTCGATGATCCGGTTCATCATCAGCCGGCCAAGCCCCTTGCCCTTCTGGTCCGGTCGTACCGCGATCGCGAACTCCGCCGTCTCGTTGTCGGGATCGGCCACCGCGCGCGCCACCGCGAGCGTGTGGTCGCGCCCGGACACATCGGTGAACGACACGATGAAGGCCATCTCACGGTCGTAATCGATCTGCGTCATGCGCGCCACCTGTGAATGATCGAAGCTGCGCACCGCACCGAAGAATCGCATCCGCAGATCGTCCGGTGTCATCGCGCCGAGCAGCTCGTTGTGCGCGGCCTCGTCTTCCGGACGGATCGGGCGGATCGTCACCGTCTCGCCACGCCACTCGAGCGTCTGCTCGAGGTGGCGCGGATACGGCATGATCGCGAGCCGGCTGCGGCCCGTGGCCAGCGTGATACGCGGTGCGATCACTTGCGCACGGTCGGACAGCACGCGCAGCGTGACCGACATCGCAACGACTTCACGCACGTCGCAGACGACCTGCGACAGCGCCGTCAATGCGTCGAGCGTCGGCTCGACGGGTGTGCGGCGTGCATACGGCGAGCGTTCCATCACCGCGCGGGCGAGCACGGTGTTCAGCGGCGGCAGGCCATAGACGACGAACGGCGCCGATACGCCGTCCGCGGGCGGCACGGCATAGCGAAACACCGGGCCGAAGTTCGCATCGTCGTACATGTCGACCGTGACATCGACGACTTTCGTGCCGGCCGGCTCGGCGGCCGGCTCGCCCTGCAGGCCGAAACGGGACAGCCAGCCCAGCGCGGCTTCGCCGGTCAGCTCATGCTCGCCGGCTTCGACCATCCGGCGCGCGTCGGCCTGTGCGGATGCAACGCACTCGGCCGGCTGCAGCGGCGTGCCCTCGGGCGTTTGCATCAGCAGCTGCCGCCCGAGGTTGTAGTCGACGAGACGTGCATACGCGCGTGCGAGCCGCTGCGGCGTGGTGTGCACGGGAATGCCGTTCGCGTGCAATGCATCGCGCGTCGCCGCGTCGACCGCGCCGAAGAAACACGCGAGGATGCCGCGATGCGCGTACTGCCGCGCTTCGATCAGCGTGTGCGCGACCGCATCGGCCGGCGCGCTGTGGGAAGTCGAATGGACGACGAACAGCGTGCCCGTTTGCGGGAACGGCGCGAGCGCCTTGACCGCCGCGGCAAAATGCTCGGGCCGCGCATCGTCGCCCAGCGTCAGCGGATTGCCGGGCGACGCGAGATGCGGCAGCGCGGCCGAGACGGCCGACGTGGCGGCGGGCGGCCAGTCGGCCAGTACGTCGCGCACGTCGGACACCGCGTCGACCGCGAGTTTCGCGACCCCCGCATCGCTCGTCACGAGCGTGGCCGCGCCGCGCGCCGTGACGCGGCCGACGCCGAGCGTCTCGATCTCGTCGAGCAGGTCGTCGAGCGCATCGACCCGCACCATCCCCGCGCGCTGGAACGCCGCCGTATAGAGCGCGTCGCCGGGATCGGCGCGCCCGGTGCGCAAGGCGAGCACCGGCTTGTTGCGCGCGGCCGCGCGGGCGGCGGACATGAACTTGCGCGCCGCGCGCACGGTATCGAGTTCGAGCAGGATCGCGCGCGTGCCGGGGTCGCTCGCGAGATAGTCGAGCACGTCGCCCGCATCGACGTCGGACTCGCTGCCGAGCGCGACGACATGCGAAAAACCGAGGCCCCGTGCGTCGGCCCAGCCGAGCACCGCGTTCGTCAGCGCATTCGATTGCGACACCCACGCGACACCGCCCGATCTCGCCGTATAGGCCGGCGCGCCAAAATGGGCATGCCGTCCGGGCGACAGCACGCCGAGGCTGCCCGGCCCGACGATACGGAGCACGAACGGCTTTGCCGCCTTCAGTGTGCGATCGAGCGCGGCGCGATCGGCATCCGTGCGCGCCTCGCCGACGATCACCGCCACGCGCGTGCCGAGCTCGCCGAGCTTGCGCACGATGCCGGCCCAGGTCGCGGGCGGCGTGCAGATCACGGCAACCGACGGCGGTGCGGGCAGCCGGTCGACATCGGCAACGACCGCATGCCCGTGCAGGTCACGATACTTCGGATTGACGGGCCACACGGGCCCCTGGAACGCGCCGTCGAGCACGCGCGACCACACCATCGCGCCGATACTGCCCGCGCGCGACGACGCGCCGACGACCGCAACGGACTTGGGCTGGAACAACGCATCGAGATGGCGAACGGTCACATCGGCTCCCTGCGGTAACGAAAGACGACCCGATCGGCATGCGGCACGGACACAGGCCATACACCGATCGACGCGAACCCCAAGCATAGGCGAAGCGCATGCGGCTGCCTATATGCCGGACGGCCGACTATTCGACAGACGTCAACGCACGCACCATGGGCCTGTGACACGAGCACGAAAGCCATCGCCGCGCGCCGGGCGTCCACATTCGCTCGACGCAGCCGGCGTTCGCATTCGGCGCGGCGCTGTGTCCGCTTCGTCAAAGGTGAGGATTTACAGGAGCTATGGTGAGTAAATTCGGGAATTGCACGGCGCGACGCGCAAACACGCGAAAGGTGATCGGAATTCGCGGCGCGCGTGCACCGCGAGAATGGCGCGAGCCAATGCGGATGTGCCGTGAAATTGCGGCGCTGTTTACCGAAAATCGCCGCGATATGCAGCCGAATCGCAGCGAATTCGCAAAACGGGATCCTTTAATTGCGCGGCATCGCAGTTCAATACGCCGTCGGAAATCGCGCCGGGAATGCACAAAAACAAAACGGTGCGACGGCCGCATGGCCGTTCGCACCGTCGGTCGGCACGCGAAAGGTGAGAATTTTCGGGAGTCAGTCCTTGATCAGGAAACGCGCGCGATTCTTGCCGAGCCACGTCGGCGACCGTCCACGGCCACTCCACGTTTCACCCGTCTTCGGGTTCAGGTACTTCGGCGGCGACGTACGCTTCGGCTTCGCGGCGGCAGCCGCCGTCCCTGCCGCACGGAACCCGAGCTCTTCCGGCGTAATGTCGTATTCCTCGATTTTCGCGCGGATATCGGCAATCGCATCGGCAATCGCCTTTTCGCGTTCCTTGTCGATCTTTTGCTGAAGCCGTTCGAGCTGCGCGGTCAGTTGCCTGTAGGTCGCCATATGGATGGGACTCCGTGAGTGTTATTCGTGAAAAATAGGTGACTCTCAGCAAACAGAAAAGCGCTTCGCCCGATCGTGATCTCCCCAGCCGGTTATCTCGAGGTCAATAACCGCTCTTCTTCTTGCACGCGAAGAGAAGATTTCGCGTGGCGTCATCGCTCGATTGCTGAAGCACTTCGAAATCCCCGTTGCAGATCGCCCGGGCATTGTCCGTGCAATTGCTCCAGTCGCTGCCGGTGCATTGCACCTGGGTAGTCGGACGCCCGTCCGAAGTGAACAGCGGCGCGCTGCCGCCACACCCGCCGAGCCCGGCAACCAGACCCAGCACAACGGCCGCCCGAGGCCACCGACAGACCGACGCAAGCATGTGTTTCATTGTTCTTCCCGTCAACCTTTTTTTGAATGTCGCGAGTATGCCATGCGCGGCCCTTTCTCCGTCAGTTCGGCGTGCGGCCGGGTTGCCCGCGCGCCTTGTACGGCAAGCGCTTGCGCGGATCGTCGGTGATGCGAACGAACACCTGCTCGACGTCCGGAATCGCCTCGAGCTCACGCTGCAATGCCTGCCGGTCGAACGCCGTATCGGCACATCCTTCGACGTAAATGAAACGCCGCTGCACCGTGATCCACAGGCTCGTGCCGTGCAGTCGATCGGAGCCGGCGAAGTGTGCCTTCACAGCGTCGGCGATCGGTGCGTCATACATGTAGGAGTTCGGCTTCGTGCAGCGGTGTGCGAGCCAGCACGTGGTGCCGCGTTCGGCACGGTAATGCGCGTCGTCCGTCATCTCGGCCCGGGTCATCCACGGGCCGAGCGGCAACGGGCATTCGGCCACGTCCCGCGACAGCGCGATGAACGGATCGTTGTACCAGTTGCGCCGCGCCTCGGGCGCGTCGGCGTCGCCCGACTGCGCGAGCGCGGCGCTCGCCAGCAACAGCATCAGCCATCCTGCGATGCCGATCCGTTTCATCGTGCTCTCCTGTTCGATGCCGCACGTCCGGCCGCATCGGCGTTGCCGGTCAGCCTACCGGTCGATGCCCAGCGCCGCCAGTTTCTTGTACAGCGTCGCGCGGCCGATCCCGATGCGCGCGGCCGCTTCCACCACCTTGCCGTCGCAAGCCGCAAGCGCATCGGTCAGGAACTGACGCTCCCACGCCGCCAATGCATCGGCATACGACGCGGCCGGTGCAACCCGCACTTCGCCCGTGCGCCGCTCGACCGTCGACACGGCCGCCGGCTGCGCCGGTACTGCACCGTCCGTCGATACGCGCACCGGCCCAAGGAACGGCGCGAGCGCACGCGCATCGATCACCGACCGGTCCGACAGCATCAGCGCGCGCTCGAGCGTATTGCGCAACTCGCGAACGTTGCCCGGCCACGGATACGCACACAGCATCCGCAGCGCATCGTCGGTCAGTTCGCAATGGGCCGCGCGCCCGTGTTGCGCGGCCAGTTCCTCGAGGGTTGCATAGACGAGCGCCGCGATGTCGGAGGCGCGCTCGCGCAGCGGCGGCGCGTGGATCGTCAGCACGTTCAGACGGTAATAGAGATCCGCGCGAAAACGCCCGGCCGCGACCAGCGCCGGCAGGTCGGCGCTCGTGGCCGCGATGATCCGGACGTCCGCGCGCACGATCCGGTTCGAGCCGACCGGCTCGAACTCCTTGTCCTGCAGCACGCGCAGCAGCTTGCCCTGCAGCGGCAGCGGCATGTCGCCGATCTCGTCGAGAAACAGCGTCCCGCGATCGGCCAGCTCGAACTTGCCGACGCGCCCCTTGCGGTCGGCGCCCGTATACGCACCGGGCGCCGCGCCGAAGAATTCGGTTTCGAGCAGCGTGTCGGGAATCGCGGCAACGTTGACCGTCACGAGCGGCTGGAGTGCACGCGCCGACGCCGCGTGGATCGCATGCGCGAGCAGTTCCTTGCCGGTGCCCGTCTCGCCGAGCAGCAGCACCGGCGAGTCGACCTGCGCGGCGCGGCGCGCCTGGCGCTTGGTTTCGAGACTCGCCGCACTCGTGCCGACGAAACTCGCGAACGTGTATTTCGCGCGGCGCGCCTGCGCGAGCGAACGTTGTGTCGCGATCAGTTGCTGCTGAAGCTGGGCGTAGCGGGAAAAGATCGGCGTGAGCGTCTTCAACTGGTCGAACAGCGCAAAGCCGATCGCGCCGACCGTCTCACCGGCCTCGTTCTTCAGCGGCAGGCGCGTGACGACGAGCGGCTCGCGGCCCGTCTCCATGATGTCGAGCAGGATCGGCTGCCCGGTCGACACGACCTCGCGCATCAGGCTGTTCGGGATCACGGCCTCGCAGTCGAGGCCGACAGCCTGTTGCGGATCGGCGAAACCGAAGCGCGCCGCATACCGCTCGTTCATCCACACGACGCGTGCATCGCGATCGACGACCACCGTGCCCGCGCTCGAATCCTCGAAGGTCCGGAACAGCGACTCGGCGGCGCGCCGCAGCACGTCGCCGTAGTTGACGGGCAGGCGGGCCCAGTCGTTCATCATCGTGTCTTCGTCTCCGTGTATCGTCGACCGGCTGTCTCCGGAACGAGACGGATTATCTCACTCCGGAGACACGCCGCAACACGTTGCCCGGGAACGCCCCGCCCGATTCCACGGGCTGGCCGGACGGCCATTTCGTCTCCGGATGGAGACGTTTTATGTAGAATCGTCAGACAACGACCGGCGCGGGCCCGCCGGTCCCCGGCGGACCCATGTCCGGCGGCGCTATCCGGCCGATGGCACGAAACCTGCACGAACCTGAGCCGGTCCGCGGCGCATCGCGCGATCGAACAACAACCAAAGCCATTAGGAGACTCCCTTGTCTTTCGTGATCGTCCTCGCCGCGCTGGCGTTCCTGATGTTCGCCGCGTATCGCGGCTACAGCGTGATCCTGTTCGCGCCGATCGCCGCGCTCGGCGCGGTGCTCCTGACCGAACCCGCCGCCGTCGCACCGGTCTTCTCCGGCATCTTCATGGAGAAGATGGTCGGATTCGTCAAACTGTATTTCCCGGTGTTCATGCTCGGCGCGGTATTCGGCAAGGTGATCGAACTCTCCGGGTTCTCCGAGTCGATCGTCCACGCGGCGATCCGCTACATCGGCCGCTCGCGCGCGAATGCGGTGATCGTCGCGGTGTGCGCGCTGCTCACCTATGGCGGTGTGTCGCTGTTCGTCGTGGTGTTCGCGGTCTATCCGTTCGCGGCCGAACTCTATCGCCAGAGCAACATCCCGAAACGGCTGATGCCCGGCGCGATCGCGCTCGGCGCGTTCTCGTTCACGATGGATTCGCTGCCCGGCACGCCGCAGATCCAGAACATCATTCCGACCACGTTCTTCAAGACGACCGCCTGGGCCGCGCCCGCGCTCGGCACGATCGGCTCGCTGTTCATCATCGTCGTCGGCCTCGCGTATCTCGAATGGCGCCGCCGTTCGGCGATGGCGAAGGGCGAAGGCTACGGCACGTCGCTCGTCAACGAGCCGGAACGCGTCGAGGCGAAGGCGCTGCCGCATCCCGCACTGGCGATCCTGCCGCTGATCCTCGTCGGCGTGTCGAACTTCGCGTTCACGAAGCTGATCCCGCAGTGGTACGGCGCCGCGTCTTACACGGTCGCGCCGGACGTGCTGCCGGGCGTGCACGCGCCGGTCACGACGTCGATCAAGACCGTTGTCGCGATCTGGTCGGTCGAGGCCGCGCTGCTGCTCGGTATCGTGCTGGTCGTGCTGACGGCATTCAAGCGCGTCAGCGACCGCTTCGCGGCCGGCTCGAAGGCCGCCGTCGCCGGCGCGCTGCTCGCCGCGATGAACACCGCGTCGGAATACGGCTTCGGCGGCGTGATCGCCGCGCTGCCGGGCTTCCTCGTCGTCAGCGATGCGCTGAAGAGCATCCCGAACCCGCTCGTCAACGCAGCCGTGTCGGTCAGCTCGCTCGCCGGCATCACGGGCTCGGCGTCGGGCGGGATGAGCATCGCGCTCGCCGCGATGTCGGACCTGTTCATCAAGGGCGCGCAGGCGGCCAACATCCCGATGGACGTGCTGCACCGGGTCGTCGCGATGGCGAGCGGCGGCATGGACACGCTGCCGCACAACGGCGCGGTCATCACGCTGCTCGCGGTCACGGGCCTCACGCACCGCGAGTCGTATCGCGACATCTTCGCGGTCACGATCATCAAGACGCTCGCGGTGTTCTTCGTGATCGCCGTGTACTACATGACGGGGCTCGTGTAATACCCCTCGCGCGGCGGCCCGTCTCCGGGTCGCTGCCCGCCGGCCGCCGGCCACGTCGCTGCGGCCGGCTTCTCCCCCGCTCCTCCCCTTTTTGCCGGGCACCGTCCAGGTGCGCGCGCCGGCCGTTCATTGTTGTCTTCCGGAGAACACTACGTTGGGCGCAGCGGCATTTTTCGCGCGTCAGGCGAGGCCTACACTGCTTTCGACGGTCACCGTACGTGATCGGCGCCGTCGAAAACCTGGAGGTATCCGCTCATGAACCCGCTGCTCCGTACACTCGCCCTCGCGGCCGCATTCGCCGCTCCCGTCGCCGCGCAGGCGCAAGCCACCTCGCCGCTCACGCGCGCCGAAGTTCATTCCGAGGTGGTTGCACTGAGAAAAGCCGGCTTCCAGCCGAGCGACTGGTTCTACCCTGCCAGCATCCAGGCCGCCGAAGCTAAGATCGCCCGGCAGCAAGGTGCGTCGCGGGCCGCGGGCGCCGGCTACGGCAATCGCGGCGTGTCCGCCACGGGCCAATAGTCCGGTTTCAACCCAGCGGGCTGCGCTCGCGTCAGCGCCACCTTCCCGGCGCGCGCAGCGCTCACCGCGCTGCACGGTCAGCGCGGCTCGATGACCGCTTTCGCGTAGGACTCGCGCTCCAGTTCCAGTATTTCCGCGGACAGTTGCAGGTGCATGCCGGGCGGCGCGACGACGTGCCGCTTCAGTTCCGCCAGCACCCGCTCCGAGAATTCCCGCTTGACGTCAGTCGGCCGGCCGCTCAGCACCGCGAGCTTCGCGTGGACGAACGCGCGCGGCGCCGGCGACGTGCCGACTGCAAATGTATCGAGCCGCAGCGCGCGGCTCTTGATATCGCGTTCGTCGAAATGGCCGGACGCGGCAAGCGCGGCATTGAGCGCGCGCAGTGTCGCGCCGGCGTCGAACCCGTCGAGGTTCGCGGAATATTCGAGCGTCAGGTGGGGCATGGGGTCGGTGGCCTCGTCGGTATCGGGAAACACGCCGGCCGGCATCCCGAAAGCCCACGCAGTGCCACCGGATCTATGCCTTGACCGGCTGGATCAGGCGCTCGCAGGCGCTTGCCTGCGGATCGCCGGCGGGCAGTTTCCCACAGATGCCGTCGAACTGCTTCGCGATCGACCTGACCGATGCGTCGTGCGCGCCGCTGCCGCGCCAGCGGTTCAACTGCGTGACGACCTTGGTCAACGCGCGCAGGTTCGCGCCGTAGAACGCGTCCCGCGTCTTGTCGGCCTGCGCGAGCACGCTCGCGGCGATCCCTTCGATGCGCGCCGAATCGTCCGGCGCCAGTTCGACCGCATTCGCGAAATAGGTCGCGCCCCAGCGCAGCTTCGTCGCCGGCCCGCTCGCCGCATCGTATGCCTTGCGGTACCAGTCGAGCGCCGCGGCCTTGTCGCCGCGCGCCTTCGCATTCGCGGCCAGCCCGGACATGAAGTAGTACGGCGTGGACGAGCGCGGCAACTCGGCCTTCAGCAATGCGTCCGACTCGTCGTACAGCCCCGCGTCGGTCAGCGTGTCCGCGCCTTCGCTGACGAGCGCCTGCCGCTCGTATGCGTTCGCGGCGCCCTGCACCGACGCCAGGATCTGTTTGCGCGCCGTATCGGCCAGCGCCGGTACGGCGAGCGGTGCGCCCTTGCGTGCATCGCCGCGCGCGAGCAGCACGCGGCCGTGCAGCGCCATCAGCCGGTCGATCGACGACAGCGTGGTGTCGGTCGACAGGCGCGCAAGCGCCGTGTCGTACGCGCCGCGCAATTTCGCGCGCTGCGCGTCGCCGCCACCGAGATACGCGACAACACGCGCGGGCGCGGCGACCAGTACGTCCGAATCGGCCCGCGACAAGGCGGGGTCCTGCAGCACCGTGCGCAGCGAATCGGCCAGCGCCGTCTTGTCCAGCGCGCCGGCCTGCGCCGGATCGTCGGACGCGGCGACCACGGCCGACTTCAGCGCGAAGCGCGCCGATTCGGCCTTCGCGCCGGCCGCCCGCGCGCGTTGCGCGAGCGACTGCAGCGTCTCGGCCACGCGATCGGCCGGCACCGGCAGCGCGCCGTCGGTATCCCACGAATAGTCGGCCAGCAGGCGCCATTCGTCCGGCGTCAGCGACGCACCGTTCTTCAGCGCGGTCGCGAGCGTCTGCCGCACCGGATGCGCGGCCGTCATCCCGAGCGACAGCGCCTGCATGTAGCGGTCGAGATCGGCTTCGCCCGGCAGCCGCGTCACTTCGGTGCCGTCGGGACGGAACAGGATCATCGTCGGGTAGCCGTGCACCTTGAAGCGCTCGCCGAGCTTCTGCGCGCTTTCGGTATCGCCGTCGAGATACACGGGCACGAAGAACGACGAGCGGGTCTTGAATGCCTGCTGGCTGAAGATCGTCGATTTCACCTGGTTGCACGACGGGCACCACACCGCGCCCCAGTAGAGCAGCAGCGGCTTGCCGGTGCGCTTCGCCAACGCGAAAGCGGCGTCGACGTCGCCGTGCTGCCACGCGATGCCGGGCGGCAGGTGCGCGCCGTCGGGCGATGCGTTCGCGACCGGGGTGCCCGTGGGCGCGGCGGCGGCAAACGCCGCACCCGCGGCGGCAGCGAGCAGGCAGGCGGCAGTCAGATTCCGGAGAGCGGTTTTCATCGAAGCGGGTCCGTTGAAAGAAAAGGTTGCGGGAAGGCGTGGCGCGCCAGGCGACGACGGGAAGCGACGACCTGAAGCGACGACCATGCAGCGAGATTCATGACGCGATGAAGCGCACCGGCGTGCGGCGTGGCGCAAGCCGGCGTGCGTCGACGCACGCCGCACGCATCGATGCGGAGACCGTCAACGCCGCCCGAAGCGGCCGGCGCAAATCCTTCAACGATACGATCCGCGCAGCCGGCGGGAAACGAACGAATTCTTGAATGAATATGACGCGCGGCATCGTCGCCGCGCGTTCACTCTCGGCCCTTGATCCGCGCCATGTGATACACGGACATGTGCACGCCGTCGCGCAATGCATAACCCGGCGATTCGCCCTCGATCCGGAAGCCGTGCTTCTCGTAGAGCGCGATCGCCACGCGGTTGTCGGTGAACACGGTCAGCTCGAGGCGCGTGAGGTTCAGCCAGTTTTCCGCGAGATCGATCGCGGCCGCGAGCAACCGGCCGCCGATGCCGCGCCCGTGCCGGGTCGCGTCGACCATCATGCCGAGCCCTGCCGCATGGCGCCGACGCGGATTCGGTTCGAACTCGAGGCCGAGATGGCCGACCACCTCGCCGTCGATTTCGGCGACGAGGCTCGCGCCGCGCTCGTGCGCGTTGGCGAGCCGTTTCTGCCATTTTTCGAACGATGGAAACGGATACTGCAGCGTATTCATGTACACCGCGGGGTGCGCGGCGATCTGCCGGATCGCGTCGACGTCGTGCGTCTCGCTGTGCCGGATCTTGATGTCGGTCATGGGTGGGCCGGGTCCGAAAAGTCGCGCCCGCGGCGCGGGCTGCGCACATGCGCAGCAACGGATCGAGCTTATCCGATTTCACGCATTTGAAACATCGGCGTCATGCGGTGCCGTTGCACCCGCAACGACCAGCGCTCAAGCCACGCCTCCACGCGCAGGGAAAATCTGACCGACCCGGCGGCCGGAAACCGGTAATTCCTTACCCGCTTCCGTCACGCATCGCTTCCCGATGCTTCCCGATCGATCGTTGCGCACGCAACGTCACGCGCGCGACATGCGATGTCATGCCTTCATCACGTCGGCGTCACGTCGACTCCCTAGACTGGGCGCCGCCCAATCCGGCACGTACCCGGCCGGTGTGTACCGACGTCCTGGCCCGCGCATCACGAGCGCGCGTCGCGCAGGATCGCGGCAACGGCCCAGGCATCCGCGCGGCACCACGGATCGCGCGCGACGCGCGCACTTCCGCCACGCGCGGCCGCCGCACTCGACCGCCCATGCCGCGCGCATCGCCCCGGCGGGCGACGCACGGGCACCGCCAGACGAAGTCACGAACGCTCCCATCATCACAGGACCCGAACGCCATGACGTCACGCCGCAGATTCCTCCAGCAGACCGCCACTTCCGGCCTCGCCGCCGCCGCACTCGCCGCGTTTCCGCCGAGCATCCGCCGCGCGCTCGCGATTCCCGCGTTTCACGAAACGGGGACCATCCAGGACGTCAAGCACGTCGTGCTGCTGATGATGGAGAACCGCGCATTCGACAGCTACTTCGGCACGTTCAAGGGCGTGCGCGGCTACGGCGACCGCTTTGCGGTGCCGTCGCCGAACGGCCGCAACGTGTTCTACCAGACGTACACGAAGCCGATGCCCGCCGCCACCATCACGCCGTATCACCTCGACGCGAGCCAGGGCAACGCACAGCGCGCGGGCGGCACGCCGCACACGTGGGCCGATGCGCAGGCCGCCTGGGACCATGGCCGGATGAACCGCTGGCCCGACGCGAAGACGCCGCTGTCGATGGGCTACTACGACGCGGCGGAAGTCCCGTTCCAGCGCGCGCTCGCCGATGCGTTCACGCTGTGCGACCACTATCACTGCGGGATGCACACGGGCACGATCGCGAACCGCCTGTTCTACTGGAGCGGCACCAACGGCCCGAACGGCATCAGCCCGGCCGACGGCAGCCGCGTGAAGATCGCCGCGCTGAACAACCAGTTCAACGGCGGCAACGACATCGGCCCGTCGAGCCAGGGCTGGACCTGGACCACCTACGCCGACCGGCTGCAGCAGGCCGGCGTGAACTGGAAGGTCTACCAGAGCCTGATCGACAACTTCGGCTGCAACGAGATGATGAGCTTCCGCCACTGGCGCGCGGCGATCGAGCAGATGCCGCCCGCGCGCCGGCCCGCCTACGTCGCGTCGACGGACATCACGCAGCCCGTGACGGCGGCCGGCGCGTTCTACGATCCGGCGATCGACGATCCGCTGAGCCCGCTCGCGAAGGGATTCGGCAACACGATGCCGTACGGCTTCCTCGAATCGTTCCGCGACGACATCCGCAACGGCAAGCTGCCCGAGGTGTCGTGGATCATCCCGCCGTCCGTGTACAGCGAACACCCGGGGCCGTCGAGCCCCGCGCAGGGCGGCTGGTACGTGCAGGCGGTGCTCGATGCGCTGACGGCGAACCCGGAGGTGTGGAGCAAGACGGTGCTGCTGGTCAACTACGACGAGAACGACGGCTTCTTCGACCACATGCCGTCGCCGGCCGTGCCGTCGCGCAACGCCGACGGCACGCTCGCGGGCGGCCATACGCTGCGGGACGCCGACGTCGCCGTCGAATACCACGACTTCACGCCGGCCACGTCGAGCCAGCCGGCGATCGACGGCCGCCCGTACGGCCCCGGCCCGCGCGTGCCGATGTGGGTCGTGTCGCCGTGGAGCCGCGGCGGCTGGGTCAACTCGCAGGTGTTCGACCATACGTCGACGTTGCTCTTCCTCGAAAAGCGCTTCGGCGTCGCCGAGCCGCAGATCAGCGCGTACCGCCGCGCGGTGTGCGGCGACCTGACGAGCGCGTTCAACTTCCGCTCGCCGAACAACGAACCGCTGCCGACGCTCGCGGGCCGTACGACGAAAAGCCAGGTCGACGCGCTGAGCGCCGCGCAGCAGGCCGCGCCGAAGATCGTGCCGCCGGCCGCGCCGTCGCTGCCGGCGCAGGCCACCGGCGTGCGCCCGTCGCGCGCGCTGCCTTACGAGCTGCATGCGAGCGCGCGTGCCGATGCCGGCAACGGCACGCTCACGCTGAAGTTCGCGAATACGGGCCGCGCCGCCGCCGTGTTCCACGTCTATGACAAGCTGCACCTCGACCGCCTGCCGCGGCGCTACGTCGTCGAACCGGGCAAGACGCTGCACGGCGACTGGGCGGCGCGCGCCGACGACGGCGGCAAATACGACCTGTGGGTGCTGGGCCCGAACGGCTATCACCGCCGCTTCACCGGCGACCTGAGCCGCCTGGCCGGTGCACGCGCGCCCCATCCGGAAGTCCGCGTCGGCTATGCGGGCGCGAGCGGCAACCTCCACCTGCGGCTGCGCAACCACGGCGGCGGCACGGTGCGCTTCACCGTGAAGTCGAACCAGGTCTACGGGCCGCTCCCGGGCCGCGGCGCACACGACGGTCGCGGTCACGGCCATGACCATGGCATCGAGGACGGCAACGGCCAGGGTCGCGGTACCGGTACCACGTGGACGGTCACGGTGCGCGCCGGCGATCAGGCCGAACTGGACTGGAAGCTCGACTCGACCGGCCACTGGTACGACTTCATCGTCACCGCGGACAGCGACCCGGGTTTCTCGCGCCGGGTCGCCGGCCGCGTGGAAACCGGCCGCCACTCGGTCAGCGACCCGGCGATGGGGCTCGCCGACCGCTTCTGATGCCGCCGCGGCGACACGCGTTGCGCCACGTTGTACGCGTGTCGCCGCCCGCGCCGGCCCGGCCGGGAACGACGCCCG
>NZ_QOBB01000130.1:0-20305 GCF_024704855.1 Burkholderia sp. HAN2018
CCGCGGCGCCGCGCTGCTCGACGGCGGCGCGCCGCTCGGCTCGGCGTGCGGTGCGATCATCATCACCGCGCTGATCGCGGGCCTCGGCTCGTGGCGGCTCGCGTTCGTCGTCGCGGGCGCGGGCACGATCGTCGTCGGCATCTTCGCGTGGTGGTACATCCGCAACCATCCGTCCGAGCATGCCGGCGTGAACGCGGCCGAGCTCGAGCACGTGACCGCGCATGCGGCCGCGGCCCGCGCGGGCGAGCCGAAGGGCAGCGTGCCGTTTCGCGAACTGCTGCGCGACCGTTCCGTGCTGTTCATGTTCGCGAGCTGGGCCTGCTACAACAGCGTGTTCTACGGGCTGATGACGTGGATGCCCAGCTACCTGCACAAGGCGCACGGCTTCGACCTCAAGCAGATGGGCGGCGCGACCTTCATCATCTTCATGTGCGGCTTCGTCGGCGAGCTGTTCGGCGGCTGGCTCGCCGACAAGTGGCGTGCGGCCGGCGGCGCGCCGAACCGCGTGATGCGCGCGATGTTCTCGGTCGCGGGCCTCGCGTCCGCCGCGGCGATCCTCGCGGTGAGCTTCGCGACGGGGCTCGTCAGCGTCGTCGTGCTGCTGTCGGTCGCGTTGTTCTTCATCCGCTGGTGCGGGATGTTCTGGGGCGTGCCGGCGGCGCTCGGCGGCCAGTCCCGGGCGGGCCTGCTCGCGGGCGCGATGAACTTCGGCGGCAACATCGTCGGCGTCATCGTGCCGATCCTGATCGGCCTCATCGTGCAGTTCACCGGCACCTATTTCCTTGCGCTGATGTTCTTCGTCGTCGCGGCATTCGGCCTGGCCGTCTGCGCGAGCCTCATCGATTACCGCGACCGGGGCCTCGACTGAAGCCCGTCGCCCGATTCAACCGGAACCGAACCATGTCGTCACTTCCCACCGAAACCCGGCAGCCGCCGGCCGCGTCGCGCACGCGCGCGATCCGGCTCGATCCCGCCGACGATGTCGTCATCGCCGTCGAGCAGCTCGTCAGCGGCACGCGCCTCGACGACGAAGGCGTGAGCGTCGCGGGGCTGATCCCGCCCGGTCACAAGATTGCGACGCGCGCGATCGACGCCGGCGCGCCCGTGCGCCGCTACGGCCAGATCATCGGCTTCGCGAGTCAGCCGATCCGGCCCGGCCAGCACGTCCACACGCACAACCTCGACATGGGCGAGTTCGCGCGCGATTACGCGTTCGGCGAAGGCACCCGCGATACCGCGTTCGTGCCCGAGGCGCAGCGCGCGACGTTCGACGGCATCGTGCGCGCCGACGGCCGGGTCGCGACGCGCAACTACATCGGCATCCTGACGTCGGTGAACTGCTCGGCGACGGTCGCGCGCGCTGTCGCCGATCATTTCCGCCGCGACATCCACCCCGACGCGCTCGCCGCGTATCCGAACGTCGACGGCGTGGTGGCGCTGACGCACGGCGTCGGCTGCGCGGTCGACCCCGACGGCGACGCCCTCGCGATCCTGCAGCGCACGCTCGGCGGCTATGCGTGCCATCCGAATTTCGCGGCCGTGCTGGTGATCGGGCTCGGTTGCGAAACCAACCAGATTCCGCGCCTGCTCGAAACCCAGGGGCTGACGGAGCACGCGCGGCTGCGCACGTTCACGATCCAGGACAGCGGCGGCACGCGCAAGACGATCGAGAAGGGCATCGCGCTCGTCGAGTCGATGCTGGCCGCCGCGAACGACGTGCGGCGCGAGCCCGTCGATGCGAGCCACCTGACGGTCGGCCTGCAATGCGGCGGCTCCGACGGCTATTCGGGCATCACCGCGAACCCCGTGCTCGGCGCGGCGGTCGACCTGCTGGTGAAGCACGGCGGCACCGCGATCCTGTCCGAAACGCCGGAGATCTACGGCGCCGAGCATTTGCTCACGCGCCGCGCGGAGTCGCGCGACGTCGGCGAGAAGCTGGTCGCGCGGATCCGCTGGTGGGAGGACTATTGCGCGCGCCATCACGCGGCGATGAACAACAACCCGTCGGCCGGCAACAAGGCGGGCGGTCTCACGACCGTGCTGGAGAAATCGCTCGGCGGCATCGCGAAGGCCGGCAGCACGAATCTCGTCGACGTCTACGAATACGCGATGCCCGTTCGCGCGAAAGGGCTCGTGTTCATGGATACGCCAGGCTACGACCCGATCTCCGCGACCGGGCAGGTCGCGGGCGGTGCGAACCTGATCTGCTTCACGACGGGGCGCGGCTCCGCATACGGCTGCGCGCCGACGCCGTCGCTGAAGCTCGCGACCAACAGCGCGCTGTGGCGGCGGCAGGCCGACGACATCGACCTGAACTGCGGCGATGTGCTCGACGGCGGCGCGCGCATCGACGCGCTCGGCGCGACGCTGTTCCGGATGATGCTCGACGCGGCGTCCGGCCACGCGACGCGCAGCGAGCTGCACGGCTACGGGCAGAACGAATTCGTGCCGTGGCAGATCGGCGCGATCACCTGATTTGAATCCTCTGCGGCAAGGAGTGCCACTGATGCAACCGAACATTTCATCCGCGCGCTTTCGTGGCGTGTTTCCCGTCGTGCCGACGATCTTCACCGACGACGGCCGTCTCGACCTCGACGGACAACGCCGCTGCGTCGACTTCATGATCGATGCGGGATCGAACGGCCTGTGCGTGCTCGCGAATTTCTCCGAGCAGTTCTCGCTCGCCGACGACGAGCGCGATGCGGTGATGCACTGTGTGCTCGAGCACGTCGCCGGCCGCGTGCCGGTGATCGTCACCACATCGCATTTCGGCACGACCGTGTGCGCGCAGCGCAGCCGCCGCGCGCAGGACGCGGGCGCCGCGATGGTGATGGTGATGCCGCCGTATCACGGTGCGACGTTTCGCGCGGGCGAGGCGGCGATCGTCGAGTTCTTCCGCAGCGTCTCCGATGCGATCGACATCCCGATCATGATCCAGGACGCGCCGGCGAGCGGCACGCACCTGCCTGCCGCGCTGCTCGCGCGGATGGCGATCGAGATTCCGAACGTGTCGTACTTCAAGATCGAGGTGCCGCAGGCGGCCGCGAAGCTGCGCGAGCTGATCGCGCTCGGCGGCGACGCGATCGTCGGGCCGTGGGACGGCGAGGAGGCGATCACGCTGATGGCCGATCTCGAAGCAGGCGCGACGGGGGCCATGACGGGCGGCGCGTATCCGGACGGGATCCGCCGGATCGTCGACGCATGGGCGGCCGGCCGTGCGGACGAAGCCGAGCGCGAGTACGGGCGCTGGCTGCCGCTCATCAATCACGAGAACCGCCAAGGCGGCATCGCGACCGCGAAGGTGCTGATGAAGGCGGGCGGCGTGATCGCGTCGGACGCCGTGCGTCATCCGCTGCCGTCGATGCATCCCGACACGCGCGCGAGCCTGCTGCGGATCGCCCGCTCGCTCGATCCGCTTGTGCTGCGCTGGGGCCGCTGAGCGCTGCGCGCGACGGCACGGTTCAACGATTTCACGATTCAACGATGTTCAACGAGGACGATTTATGCAGATTTCTGGCGCTTCCCTGATCGGTCGACGCAGCGCGGCCGGCGCCGCGGGATTCCAGGCGATCGACCCGGCGACCGGCGCGGTACTTGCCCCCGTGTTCGGCCGCGCATCGGCGCAGGACGTCGACGCAGCCTGCGTGCTGGCCGCACAGGCATTCGACGCGTATTCGCATACGTCGCTGCACGCGCGCGCGGCGTTTCTCGACACGATCGCCGAGAGGCTGCTCGCGCTCGGGGATTCACTGGTCGAGCGCTGCGTCGCGGAAAGCGGTCTGCCGCGCGCGCGCATCGAAGGCGAGCGCGCCCGCACCGTCGCGCAGCTTCGGATGTTCGCGCAGGTCGTGCGGGCGGGCGACTTTGTCGGCGTGCGCATCGATCCCGCGCAGCCGGCGCGTCAGCCGCTGCCGCGCGTCGACCTGCGCGTACAGCACGTCGCGCTGGGCCCCGTCGCCGTGTTCGGTGCGAGCAATTTCCCGCTGGCATTCTCGGTCGCGGGCGGCGACACGGCGTCGGCGCTGGCGGCCGGCTGCCCGGTGATCGTGAAGGCGCATCCCGCGCATCCGGGCACGTCGGCGCTCGTCGGTCGCGCGATTCAGCAAGCCGTGGAGGCATGTGCGATGCCGGATGGCACGTTCTCGCTGCTGTTCGACGACGGTTACGAGGTGGGTGCCGCGCTCGTGCGCGATCCACGCATCCAGGCGGTGGGCTTTACGGGCTCGCGCGGCGGCGGCGTCGCGCTGATGGCGCTCGCGGCTGCGCGACCGCAGCCGATACCCGTCTACGCGGAGATGAGCAGCGTGAATCCCGTGCTGCTGTTTGCGCATGCGCTCGACGCGCGCGCGGAGGCGATCGGCCGCGCATTTGCGGCGGCGCTGACGCTCGGCGTCGGTCAGTTCTGCACGAATCCGGGCCTGATTCTCGGCGTCGACGGCCCCGCGCTGCGGCGCTTCGAGGCCGCCGCCGCCGCCACGCTGGCCGATCTGCCCGCGGCTGCGATGCTTACGCCCGGCATTCACCGCGCGTACGACGAGGCGGTCGTGCGCCTTGGTGCGCAGGCCGGTGTCGAATTGCTTGCGCGCGGCGCGGCGGCCGATGACGGGATCCGTCATGCGGGCCGCGCGGCGCTGTTCGCGACGCAGGCCGACCGGTTCGCGCATCAGCCCGGGTTGCACGACGAAGTGTTCGGCCCCGCATCGCTCGTCGTGCGCTGCCCGGATCTCGACACGATGCATGCGCTCGTCGAGCGGCTCGACGGGCAGCTCACGACAGCGCTGCATGTCGACGACGGCGATCACGACGCGGCGCGTGCATTCATGCCGCTGCTCGAACGGCGCGCGGGGCGCATTCTCGTGAACGGCTTCGGCACGGGTGTCGAGGTCGCGCATGCGATGGTGCACGGCGGTCCGTATCCGGCGACGTCGGACGGCCGCTCGACATCGGTGGGCAGCCTCGCGATCGGCCGCTTCCTGCGCCCGGTCTGCTATCAGGACGTGCCCGATGCGCTGCTGCCCGATGCGCTGCGCGATGCGAATCCGCTGGGCGTGCCGCGCGCCATCGACGGACATCGCGATGCGCAAGCGTGACGGGCCGGTTCCCGAACCGGTGAAGCGACGACGGCGCGCTTTCGACTGATCATTGGCCGCTCGCCCGACGGCGTTTCATGCGTGTGCGGCGATGTGCCGGCGAAGCGGCGCCGTCGTCGCCGCGCACGCGCTGCGTGCGGCTTCTGCCGATTGCGCGGCGATGCGTTTTATGGTCTCGTTGCGGGATATCGCATCGACTCGAAAAAGGACGTCGAATGCAGCCGGGCGATTCACACGGGGTCCGATTAGTCAGGGGAATCGGCGCACGTACGCGCGCCCGCTGCGCCGTGCGCAGGCTGCTCATCATATTGACACTGGGCTTGCTCGCGCCCGGCCTGCCGGCTTTCGCCGACTCTCCCGAAACCGTCAACGGCAACGTGCTGCGCGTGCTGGCCTGGCCCGGTTATGCGGACCGCGACGTCGTCAGCGCGTTCGAGGCGCAATTTCACGTACGCGTCGAAGTGACGTTCGTCGACTCCGACGAAGCGTTGTGGACGCGGATGCACAGCGCGGCGCCGCCGCCGTACGACGTGCTGGCCGCAAACACGGCCGAGATCCAGCGCTACGCGCACGAACGTCTGCTCGCGCCGATCGACCTGTCGCGCATCCCGAACCGGCGGCGGCAGTTGCCGAACTTCCAGCAGCTCGCGACGATCGACGGGCTCGTCGAAGAGGGGGCTGCCCATGCGATCCCGTTTACGTATTCGTCGATGGGGCTGATCTACGACCGCAGGCAGGTTTCCGCCGCACCGCGCTCGATGCGGGAGCTATGGAATCCGCGCTACCGCGGCAAGGTGCTCGACTTCAACAGCGCGCAGCACAATTTTTCGTTCACGGCGCTGGCGCTCGGCTATCCCGATCCGTTCCGCCTGTCGCCCGCGCAGACGCTCGCCGTCGCGCACAAGCTGATCGACCTGCGCCGCAACCTGCTGACGTACTACACGCTTCCTGAAGAGGCGACCGCGCTGTTCGTCGAGCATCGCGCGGCGCTGATGTTCGGCAATTACGGCACGCAGCAGGTGGAACTGCTGCGGCGCGCCGGCGCGGACGTCGGCTACGTGATCCCGGACGAAGGCGCGCTCGCGTGGCTCGACTGCTGGGCCGTCACGCGCGGCGCGCAGCATCCCGAGCTCGCGTTCGCGTGGATCAACTACATGCTGGAACCGGCGATCGGCGCGCTGCTGACCGAACGCCAGGGCCTCGCGAACACGCTCGCGCCGCCGCCGGGCCTCGATACCGGGCACCAGCATCTCGTCTGGCTCCAGCCCGTCGAGGACATCGCGCGGCGCGAATCGCTGTGGAGCCGCATCGTGTCGGGCGACCGTCCGGAGCGGTTCGGAAAATGATCCGGCTCGGGCTCACATCGAAACTGTCGGTGCTGTTCGCATGCATCGGCGTGATCGCGTCCGGCACGACCGGCTATTACGCATATCGCGCGAACCGCGCGATGCTCGTGCAGGAGGCACAGCACAGCCTGCTGATGTCGACGCAACTGCTCGGGCAACGCTTCACCACCGCGCTGTCCGACGTCGCGGACGATGCGCTCGTGCTCGCGCAGATGCCGTCGTGCGCGCTGGTCTCGGGCGGCGACAACCGGGATGGCGCGTCACGCGCGCGGCTCGAGCTCGAGCAGGTGTTCTACAGCTTCATGAGAAATCACCCGGAATACCTGCAGGTTCGCCTGATCGCGCGCGGGGATTTCGGGATCGAACGCATTCGCGTCGATCGCGATGCGCACGGCATCGTCGTGCTGCCGGACAGCGCGTTCCAGGAGAAAGGACAGTTTTCCTACGTATTCGATACGCTCGCGACGGCACCGGGTCATATCTACCTGTCGCCGATCGTGATCAACCACGAGACGGGAACGCACGCGGCCGAGGGGCTGCCGATCCTGCGCGTGGGCACGCCGGTCGTCGACGCGTCGGGCCAGACGGTCGGCGCACTCGTCGTCGATGTCGAACTGTCGCGCGTGTTCGACCGGCTCGAGCGCGATCTGCCGGAAGACTACGCGGTGTATCTCGCGAACGAGTGGGGCGATTTCCTCGTGCACCCCGATCCGTCGCAGACGTTCGGCTTCGATCGCGGGCGGCGCGTGCTGATGCAGGACCGCTTCGCCGTCACGCGCGCGCTGTTCGACAGCGCCCGCACGAACGTTACCCTCAACGGCCTGACCGATCCCGCCGATGCGCCGGGGCAGATGTTCGCGTTCGCGCGTACGCCGTTCGGGCACGACGAGGGCAACCGCTTCGTCGTGCTCGGGATGGGGCGCCCGCTGGCCGACGTGCTGGCGCCGGCCGGCGTGCTCGGCGAACGGATCATCCGGATGGTGCTCGTGTCGAGCCTGATGGCGGTCATCCTCGCGATCCTGTTCGCGCGCGCGATCACGCGGCCGCTGCAGACGCTCGCGCGCGCGGCGACGCACGTGTTCGACGATCCGGCCGCCGAGCAGTTGCCGGTCGGGCGCGCCGACGAGATCGGCGTGCTCGCGCGCTGTTTCGACAGCATGCGCGTCGAGATCCGCACGCAGGTCGCGATGCTGCGCGCGAAGCAACTGGAACTCACGCACCTCGCCGGCCACGATGCGCTGACCGCGCTGCCGAACCGCCTGCTGTTCATGGAGCAGCTCGATGCCGCGATCCGGCGTGCGGCCGCGATGCATGAGGGGCTGGCCGTGATGTTCGTCGATCTCGACCGCTTCAAGCAGATCAACGACCAGCACGGGCACTCGGCCGGCGACCGCGCGCTCGTCGCGGTCGCCAAGCGGTTGAGCCTCGTGCTGCGCGGCGGCGACATGGTCGCGCGGCTCGGCGGCGACGAGTTCATCGTGCTGATCGCGGACGTGCGCTCACCGGCGGTGATCGGCGACGTCGCGTCGCGCATCCAGCTCGTGATGGCTGAAGAACTGGAGTTCGGCGACCGGCGCATGGCCGTCGGCGCGAGCATCGGCGTCAGCGAGTTTCCGGCCGACGGCGCGTCCGCCGAGGAACTGCTCGTCAAGGCCGACGCGGCGATGTACGCGGCGAAGGCGTCTGCGCAATGCGCATACGTGCGCTACCAGGAACTGGTCGGCAGCGGGAGTGCCGCCGGCGGTGGGGCGGACGAAGCGGCCGGCCGCGTCGCGTCGGGCGAAAGCCGGTGACGGCCGGTCGCACGATACGTGCGATGCAAACGCAACGAGCCCGTCGCGGGACGGGCTCGTTGATGGTGCAGGCTGCGCGCGAAGGCGCGCGGCGGCAGGCTTAGTGGCCGAAGTAGACCGAGTCGCGCGGGTTCTGCACCTTGACGACCGGTGCGCCACCCTGGACGGTCGCGGCCGGTTGCGCACCGTAGCCGCTGTTGTCGGCGCCGCGCACGCGGGCTTGCGCGGCTTCGATGTCGGCCGGGTAGTGCGGGCTCGCCTGGCTCGGCTTGTAGCCGGCTTGTTCGAGCTGAACCAGTTCGTTCTTCACTTGCGCGCGGGTCACGGTGCTTTGGGCGAATGCGCCGAACGAAGCGGACAGGGCGACAGCGGCAACGACTGCGGAAACGAGCGATTTCATGATGACCTCCGATGTTTATTGGCTTTCCGCGTTCGACACCATGTCGTAAGCGGTTGATTACATCGTAGGCGCCGGTCGACCTAGGGTAAACGTGAGTTTTGGTGAAAGATCGTTGTCGCTGGAGTAATAATTCCGGGATATGCGCGTTCCGTCCCTATTCGATGTTGCCGGATTTGCAAGGGAGCGGAGCGAATGCGCGCGACGCGGATGGCGTGCACGACGGGTGCCCGGCGGCGAAGGCGCGGGTGGAGAGGCGGCGGGAGGGTTGCGTTGCCGACGGGTCAGACGTCGTCGTCGATTTCCTTGCGTTCCCGGCGTTCCTCGTTGCCGCGGCGCGCGCGCAGGCGCTGGCGCGACAGCACGGCGATCACCTGCTGGGTCGGCGCGCCGGACGGCAGTTCGTTGCGGATGCGATCGGGCACCATGGGCAGGCCCGCGCGCTGCCGGCGCAGCGCCTTGGCGATTGCCCGGCGGCATTCGTCACCGTGGCAATCCCATTCATCGCGGATTCTCTGGCAATAACGGCATTGTTCCATCCGGACAGTCTAACGCGTCTTCGGGAACCGGGCTGGACGCACCGGCTTGAGTGGATCAGGCGCCGGGCGCTGCACCGGCGAGCGCGTTTGCATGCGACTGGAAGCGGCGATGTTCTTCCGGCGGCACGAGCGAGCCGCCCGTCGCCCAGATGACGTGCGTCGCCCGGCGCAGGTCGATCGCGTGGCGATGGACGTAGTCCTTTCCGGCCGGGGAGTGCGTCAGCCAGCCGGGGCCGCCGACGGCAGCGGCGGCCGACGGCTCGAGTTCCACGCCCGTCGCGCGCCGGACCGCGAGCAACTGCGCGTAAAGCTGCGCGTCGCTGACGGTGAAGACGCCCGACAGCTGGGACGCCATCAGCGGGCTGACGAGGTGCGACGCCTGCGCGACTGCCAGGCCATCGGCCTCGGTCCGGTTGTCGAGCCCCGCGTCGTAGACGGATACGGGCTTCCCGGGGCCGGCGGCCAGCTGGACCAGCATGCACGGCGAAGCGACGGGTTCCGCGAAAAAGCAATGCACGTGCTCGCCGAACAGCGCCTTGAGACCATAGGCGATGCCGCCCGGTGCGCCGCCGACGCCGCACGGGATATGGACGAAGAGCGGATGCGCCGCATCCACGCCGCGGCCCGCCCCGGCGAGCTGTGCGGCGAGATGCCGGGCACCGGCCGCGTAGCCGAGGAACAGCATCAGCGAGCCTTCGTCGTCGACGAAGTGGCTGCGCGGTTGATGGCGTGCCTGCGAGCGTCCCGCCGCGACGGCTTGCGCGTAGTCGCCGTCATGTTCGATCACGCGAACGCCGCGTGCTCTCAGGCGCGCCTTCTTCCACGGCTTCGCGTCGGTCGACATGTGAACGACCGACTCGAACCCCAGCGCGGCGGCCATCACGCCGATGCTCAGGCCGAGATTGCCGGTGCTGCCCACGATGACGGTGTGCGCGGCAAACAGTTCGCGTGCGGCGGTCGAGGCGAGGAGCCGACGGTCGCCCGCGGGTTCGAGCAGGCCGTGTTCGATCGCGATCGACTCCGCGAGCGCGAGCACTTCGTGAAAGCCGCCGCGCGCCTTGATCGAGCCGGCGACCGGCAGTGCGTCGTCGCGCTTGATGAACCACACGCCGTGTTCGTCTGCCGGGAGCGACAAGCTGCGCTGCAGGCTGTCTGCCGGCATCAGCGGCGATTCGATTTTTCCTGCGCTCGCCGCGAGTTCGGGAAACAGCTCGGCCATCAGCGGTTCGCAGCGCGCCAGCCGCGCTTCGGCCATCGCAATGGCGTCGATCGTCGGCGCGTCGTGCGGCAGCGGGCTGCCGGCGTGGGGGTTCAGCCACAGCAGCGGGTGGCGAGATTGCAGCTTGGCTAATAGATCGGAAGGCTGGAGCGTGAAGGTCATGGATCGGTCTTGCGTCGGATGAGCGGCGAATCAGGCTTGAATGCTACGATTCGAACCGGTTGCGCAAAAGCGCCGATTTCTAATGAATGCATTAGCCCGACTTATAAATATGCGACTCGACGGTTCGATCCTTGGTGCGTTGCTGTGCTTTGAAACGGCCGGCCGGTTGCTGAGCTTCACGAAGACGGCACAGGCGTTCAACCTGACGCAAAGCGCCGTGAGCCAGCAGATCCGGAACCTGGAGGACCGGCTGGGTTACCCGCTGTTCGTGCGTCAGGCGCGCGGGCTGAAGTTGACCGAGAAGGGCGCGACCCTGCTCGGAACGATGTCGAGCGCGTTCGGCGACATCCATCGCACGCTTCAGGCGCTCGGCATGCCGGACGCGCCGCTGCAGGTGAGCTGTCTGCCGTCGCTCGCGCTGCAATGGCTGATGCCGCGCCTGTCCGAATTTCATCGGCTGCAACCGGACGTGCCGGTTCGCGTGAAGGCCGAGTTTCAGGTGCTGGATCGTCAGGCCATGGAGACCGACGACATCGACGTGGCGGTGCGCTACGACCCGGTGCAATACGGGCGGCTGCATGCCGAGGCCATCCTCGACGAAATCCTGTTTCCGGTCGCCACGCCCGCGTATCTGGCGCAGCATCCGTCCTTTGCCGGCGGGGAGTCGCTGGACGGCGTCGTCCTGCTGCACGACGCGGCTCCGTGGGGCGGCGCACCCGAGTTCGTGGAGTGGCGCACGTGGCTGGAGGCGGTTCGTCCCGCGTGGATGGCGCATCTTGACGGCCCGCAGTTCAATTTCTCCAGCCTGGCAATCACGGCCGCGCTGAACCATCAGGGCGTCGCGATGGGGCGCGCCGCGCTGGTACATGACGAGATCGCGAGCGGACGGCTCGTGGATGTTTTCGGCAGGCACGTGCGTGCGCCGGCGCGCTACATGCTGTTGTCACGCAATCCCGACGATCCGCGCACCACGGTTTTTTCGGACTGGCTCAAGGCCGAGTGTGCACGCTTCGATGCGGCTCGGTCACGCTTGCTTTCGAACGGAAGCCGGCACGGGTAGCCGAAGCTGCCGGATGGCCGGATCGGAGTGCGAAGGAGTTGAGAAATGAGCGCCGCAAACTACGATTTCCCGTCCGTCTCCATACGGAATGCTTGCGCACGGACGCGGCTGGCGAGCGTTACTTGAGTTGCCAGATACCCCAGACGGCGATCAACAGGCCAAGGCCGAATCCGCAGCCGAGCAACACGTAGGTTTCCATTGCAGGTCTCTGAAAGCGTGGCAGCGCCGATGCGGACATCGGCGTGCGAGCAGGACAGTCGGTGACGTATCGTTCGCATCGTCGGGCGCGGCGATACGCCGGGTCCGCGAATACTACGCTCGGCAGCTTTCAGAACGCATGCGGGATCGATGGCAATCCGCCGCCCGTCAGTGCGTGCCCGCGTGCGTGTTGTCCACCTGGGTAACGTGCGATCCGCCGTGCCGGAACACGCCCGATTTCCAGATCATCTGCGATGCCGCGACGAGCACGAAGAGCAACACGACCATCCTGAAGCTCCGGGGCGACATCTTGTCCCGCAGCGGGCGAACGAGCCACGTGCCGGCAATGGCCGGCAGGCTGGCCGCCGCCGAGATCGCGAGGTCGGCGGCGCTCGCGTGCGCGGCGCCGCTGAACGTCGTGAGCAGCGTGACGATCGACACCACGAGGATGATCGCGATCTGCTTCGTGAAGACGCGCCCGGTTGCGCCGGACGAAATCAGGTAGGTGGCGAGCAGCGGGCCGGGAACCGACGCGATGCTTTCCATCAGCGCGGCGCCGAAGCCGAGTGCGAAGCCGACGGGCTTCTGCCAAGCGGGAGGCAGGTTGAGCTTCGGCGCGGCGAGCATCAGCGTCGCGGCGACGATCAGCAGCGCGCCGGACGCCGCCTGCGCATGACCCGGATTGAGCGAGAGCAGGATCGCGACACCGACGATGTTGCCGATCACGGTGCCCGCGATCGGTGCGGCGATCTTGCGTGCGGTCGCCAGCACCTGGCCGCCTTCCAGCGCCTGCGGAATGTTGCCGAGGATGATCGGCATCGACAGCAGCAGCACCGCATGCCGGATCGGCAGGAACTGGCTGAGTATCGGCATCGCGATCAGCGGCACGCCTATGCCGGTGATCCCCTTGGCCATGCCGCCCAGCAGCAGCGCGACGGCGATGCCGGCCAGATCGAACGCGCCGAGCCCCTGCAGGCTGGAAACCAGCACACCTTCAGTCAGATTGAAATGCATCATGGAATGGCTTGTCGCGGCATATCCGGCAGCGAGCGCTGTCGAAGGAGCCCGTTGCGGCGCGTGCGTGTTGCACGCATGTGTTCTGGATCGGCTTGGCCGGGCGTCGATCGCACGGCGCCGCATCGTTGCGCGGCCGGGTCCGCAGGCAATCGACGCGCGGTTCGAGGATGCATCTTACCCGAGCGTTGCGGAGGGCATTCGGCGCGGGGCGCGGCGTGCCATCGGTATCGTCGGCGCGATCATGTGCGCGGTTCAATATAATTCATGACCATGTATCGCCTCATGCGCGATATGCATCTACTGGAACAAGGAAACCCGATGACCCTTGCGCAGTTGCAGGCCCTGGCGGCCGTGGTCGAACTCGGCTCGCTCACGGCCGCGGCCGACCGGTTGAGCCGCAGTCAATCCGCGATCAGTCATGCGCTGACCGAGCTGGAAGACATCACGGAGGTCAAGCTGCTCTGGCGCGACCGGCAGCCGGTCGTCCTGACGGCGGCGGGCGAACGCCTGTGGCCGTACATCCAGAACGTGGTGCGCGAAGCGCAGTTGCTGCGCCAGCAGTTCAGCCTGTCGCGCGGCAAGCTCGAAGGGAAGCTGGTGGTCGCGTCGCTGCCAAGCGTGTCGCTGGCATTCGTCGTGCCGGCACTCGAGGCGCTGAAGGAGATGCACCAGGGCGTGTCGGCGGTGCTGCTCGAAGGCACGGACAGCGAAGTCGAAGGGTGGATCGAGGACGGTACCGCCGACGTCGGCGTGGTGGCCGGCACGAAGACCTTCGCGCACACGCTGCCGCTGCTCGACGAGGACTTCGTCGCGGTGGCGGCGGATGGCATGTTCACGGGCCGCAAGAGCGTGTCGGCGAAGCAGTTGTCCGCGGCCCCGTTCATTTTCTCGAAGGCAGGATGCGGGCCGGTGATCGCGGATTACTTCGCGCGCAGCGGCACGCTGCTGCACGCTGCGTTCAACGTGGTCGAGATGCGCACCATCCTGTCGATGGCGGAGGCCGGCATGGGCGTGTCGATCGTTCCGCGCATCACGCTCACGTACACGCCGTTCGGCGGCCGCGTGCTGGCGCTTTCGCCACGGCTGCATCGTTCCGTCCGGCTGTCGTGGAACGCGTCCGGCAATGCGATCGCCGATGCGTTCGTGCGGCTCGTCGACGCGCAACGCGCGAAGGCGGCGAAGGCGATTCACGCGCGCGCGAAAAGGAGCCGGTAACGAACGGCCGGTGCGATGAAAAGCGCTCATGGGCGGCTTGCAGTTTATTCATGCCGATGGTGATCGAGATGCAATACATTGATCAAACTCGCCCCCTGACCGCTTCGCCCCGAAGGAGATTGCCGTGCCGGCCTTGCCCACCTTGCTTGCATTCGGACTCGTGTCGCTCGGCATGGTGCTGACGCCCGGGCCGAACATGATCTACCTGGTGTCGCGCTCGATCTGCCAGGGCCGCCGTGCCGGGCTGGTGTCGCTCGGCGGCGTCGCGCTGGGGTTCGTCTTCTACATGGTGTGCGCGGCGCTGGGCATCACCGCGCTGGTATTGGCCGTGCCGTATGCGTACGACGTGCTGCGCTTTGCCGGTGCGCTTTATCTGGCGTACCTGGCGTGGCAGGCGCTGAAGCCGGGCGGCCGCTCGGCGTTCCAGGTCAGGCAACTGCCGCACGATAGCCGCGCGAGGCTCTTCACGATGGGCTTCGTCACGAACCTCGCGAATCCGAAGATCGCGGTGATGTATCTGTCGCTGCTGCCGCAGTTCATTTCGCCGGGGCACGGCAGCGTGCTCGCGCAATCGCTGGCGCTCGGCAGCGTGCAGATCGCGGTGAGCGTCAGCGTGAATGCGCTGATTGCCTGCATGGCCGGCGCCATCGCGGGTTTTCTTGCGGGGCGGCCGGTCTGGGCGTCGGTTCAGCGCTGGTTGATGGGCACGGTGCTGGCGGGACTCGCCGTGCGTATCGCACTGGAGTCGCGCAGCTGACGCGAGTGAGTGGCCGACGGGTTGCGGGATCGCAGGGTGCTTCCGAGTTGCATCGTGACGGACGCGCCCGGTTTCGTCAGCCCTGTCTGTTGCCCTGCGCTTCGTTGCCGACCCGCACGGGCGCGGCTTTTTCGTTGCGCCGGCCGCGCGTCGCGAGCCAGCACAGGATCGACCCGCCGCATACCATCGACGCGCCTTGCCAGAATTCGATCGACAGCGGCGCATGCAGCAGCGTCGCGGCGAGCATGGCGGCGAGTACCGGGGTGAAATACGATGCGCCGACGATGATCGTCACGTTGCCGTGCATGATGCCGGTGTTCCAGGCCGCATAGCCGAACCCCAGCGCCGATGCCGCCAGCACGATGTAGATGGCCGCTTGCAGGCTGAACGTCATGCCGCCGCCGCCTTCGACCGCGAACTTGATCCAGAGCGCCAGCGCAACCAGCATGAAGAACGGCGTGACGCCGTTCTTGCCGTCCGCGATGCGCGCCGTCACCGTGCAATAGCCGGCCCAGATCAGCGCACCGAAGAACGCGAGGCCGTAGCTCAGCGGATTGTCCGTGACGTTGTGCAGCATGCCGGACGGATCGAGCCCCTGGTCGCCGCCGAGCACCCGGCAGATTCCGAGCATCGACAGCAGGACGCCGGGCACGACCAGCAGGTTGGCGCGCTGCTTGTTGAACACGATTGCCGCGACCAGCGTGAAGCTCGGCCACAGATAGTTGACCATCGCGACTTCGATCGCCTGCCGGCCGTTGCTCGCATAGCCGATCGACAGCGACAGGCACACCTCGTACGAGACGAACAGCAGCCCGCCCCAGAGCAGATAGTTTTTCGGGAATCGGCTCAGGTCGGGGAACCCGACCGAGAACAGCAGAAGCACGGAGGCCACCGTATAGATCATCGCGGCGCCGCCGGTCGCGCCGAGGCTTTCGCTGACTCCACGAACGAGGGCGACCACGGAGGCCCACAACAACACCGCGCCGAGCCCGGCGAGCGTTGCCTTATTCTTGCGCTTCATGCGTCCTGCCTGTTTCAACATTCAAATTCGCTATCGGATGATTCGGTTCCGCCTGCGCGGGACCCACGGGTACGTCGATCCGGATGGTCTCGATCCCGGTGTGCCGGCCGCGCACCGGGATCGACATGCCACGGCCGCCGACCCCGGATGCCTCGTCGTCGCCGAACGGCGTCGTCCCGTCGTCTTCGCCGAAGCAGTTGACGGTCGCGAACGTCCCGCTCATGGCGGAGTACGAGGCGCGCAGTCTACCGCGTGTCGTCGCGCAATGGCTTGCGACGGGCGTACAACAGGTGCCCGTGCGCCATCGCGGTATAGTCGCGCGGCAGATTCGCATCGAGCAGTTGGTCCGGTTTTCGTTGAAGCCCGTCGCCCGTATCGCGCTTTCAGGGAGGGAAGCCATGAAAGAAGTGCCGTATTTCTCGCAGTGGGAATCGATGCACCTGGTTTCGCGGTTCGTGTCCCGCGAATTGCGCGCGGAGGACGACCCGTTGTGGCATCGCTCCGGCGCAAGCACGCCGGAAGAATACGCGCAGTGGAGCCCGAACATCTGCGGTATCGCGTGCCTGAAGATGCTGCTCGCATACCGCTCGAACACGATCGTGCCGCTGCTCGAACTGGTACGCGAGGCCGTCGGGTTCGGCGTCTACCGGCCCGAACTCGGCGACACGGGCAAGCGTCTGCATTACCGGCCCTTCGTGCACTGGGTGCGCGAGCGCTACGGGATCGATGGCGATGTGGTGGAAGGGATCGATTCGGCCGCGCTCGAACCGAAGCTGCATGACGGGCACATGCTGATGGCGTCGGTGCATCCCGGCATCCGGCACGACGGCTTCGAGCCGCCGTCGCGCGGCGGGCACCTGGTGCTCGTGTTCGGCGCGAACCGCGACACCGGCGACTGGCTGTTCCACAATCCGTCCGGGTTCGACGTGCGCACGCAGCGCAACGTGGCGATGCCGCGCGCCACGTTCGGCCGCTATTTCGCGAACCGCGGCATCCTGATTGCCCCATGAAGTTGCGCATGCAACGAATCCCGCGCGCACAGCGTCAGGCGCCCGTCGCAACGGGCGCCTGACCGATCACCGGTCGTTGCGCTTCTTGCTCAGCTCGATCGTCTCGAACAGTGTGTAGTCGGCGGTCGGGTGCTGGTCGGCGCCCGGTGCGTGGTAGTAGCGCATCGTGATCGTCGTATGCCCGCCCGGCTTGCCCGGGTCGTGGTCGAACACGGCAATCCCGTAGCCGGTGCCGGTATCGCGACGCGCGGACCAGATCGCATCCTCGAGCGCATCGGCCGGCTGGCGCACGAACGTATTCGGCGCCGTGCCCGGCACCGGCCGGTTGGGCTTCGTGAACACCTTTGCCCGCGCAAAGCCGGTCGCCGGGTTTTCGCCGTATACGTCCAGCGGCGCGCTGGTGCCGCCGCCGCCCAGGATCAGGTGGATCGTGCCGTGGCTCGTGTCGAACGTCGTGCGGTCCGGGTCGTTCGATCCGACCGGGCGCGGCTGCAGCGTCTCGACTACTTCGCCGGTCGTCGCATCGACGCCCGCGCGGTGATTGCAGCCGCGTACCGGGTAGCTGCGCTCGTAGTCGTGATCGTGGCCGCACAGCACGAGGTCGACGCCGTAACGGTCGAACAGCGGCAGCCACGCTTCGCGAATGCCCTTGTCGGAACCGTTGCCCGTCTTCGACGAACTGAGCGCGTCCTGGTGCATCTGCACGACGATCCAGTCGATGTCGTCGTCGTGCGCGGCATGACGCAGCGTGTGTTCGAGCCAGCGCGTCTGCTCGCCGTTGCTGTAGCCGCGCACGTAGAACGACGTGCCGGGCTCGATCGGCGGGCGGCCCGTGCTCGCGGCCGGCACGAGCGGCGCGGGGCCACCGACGAACGCGGCGGCATCCTGGTACACGACGTCGTCGGCGTCGAGCGACACGAACAGCACCGAGCTCACGCGGAAGCTGTACCAGCGCCCCGGGAATCGCGTGCCGTTTTCCGGCAGCGTATAGCGCGCGAGATACGAGTCGAGCCCCTGCGGACCATTGTTGAACTCGATCTCATGGTTGCCGGGACACGGCATCCACGGACGATTCGCGGCCGACGTCTGGTTGTTGTTGCCGAAATCGCGCCACACCTCGGGCTGGTGCGCGGGGTTCAGGTTCGCGTAGCAGAGGTCGCCGTTCAGCAGGTGGAACAGCGGCTGGAACTGCTCGACGGCCTGCACCGCGAAGCGGCTCTGCGGCGACGACAGCACCCAGGCACCGTTCGGCGTCGCAAGGTCGCCGTAGCTCGTGAAGCGGAACGGCGCGCGGCCGCGCGGTGCGGTCGAGAAATGCGCGGAGAACGGCTGCGCGGCATTGCTGTCGTTGTCGGCCGTGATCTCGTAGCGGTAGCGCGTATTCGGCTTCAGCCCGTGCACGCGCGCGTGGTACGCGAATACGGTCTCGCCGTTCAGGCCGTCGGTGTACAGGCGCTGGACGCCATGCACGGTGCGCGGCGGCTCGCCGTCGGCGACGATGCGCGCGCGCGGATTGACGGCCGATGCGAGCGATGCCCACGAGATCACGACTTCCGACGTCGGGTCGTTGCCCCACGTCAGGTGGACCTGTTCGGGCGTGCCGTCCGGGGTCGACGCGGCGGCCCGGGCTGCCGCGAGGCCACCGGCGACGGTGGCGAGGCCGGATACGCCGGCGAGTTTCAGGAAGCCGCGGCGCGAGACGGACGCGGCGGGCTCGTTCGGCTGGATCGGGGAGTTGTCCTGGTTCGACATGGTCGGTGTTTTCGTGGATGGAGACGCGAGATGCGGAACCGCCCGGCCGTGCGTAAGCGTGGCCGGGGCGTGGGCCGGAAACGAGCGGGATCCCGGTGCCGGACATTGTCGGAGCGCAGTTTTGCCGGGTTGTGACAGCACGGCAACCCGCGGCAGCGCCGGCGCCTGCCGAGCTTGCGGATCGGGGCATCCGGCCCGCGGCGGCGCGCGTTCGCTTCGGCCGATATTTATTTGCCGACATCGCGACGGATTCTGACCACCTGCGCCGTTTAACGCATGAACGGCCGCTTTCGGTCGATACCTGCTACGTCGGAGTCTTTCATGAAGCTTTCCATTCCGTTGCGGTTTGCCACGACATGCGTGGCCGCGCTGGCTGCGTCCGCTGCGTTCGCGCAGGCCGTCATCGTCGCGCCTTACGCGCCGCCGCCGCCTCGTGTCGAAGTGATGCCGGCGCCGCGCGCGGGCTACGTGTGGGACCAGGGCCACTGGCACTGGCGCCAGGGTCGTTATGTCTGGATTCCAGGCCACTGGCAAGTGGTTCGCGTCGGTTATCACTGGGTGCCGGGCCACTGGGCCGCGCGCGGTCCAGCGTGGCGCTGGGTTCCGGGTCACTGGGCCTGATGCGCATGCCGCCGCACGGCACGCGGTGCCGGCGCGGCGGCGCCTTCCCGCAACGTCATGAGTCGCAGCGATGCCCTTTCGAACCGTGGTGATACTGGCAGCCGCAGCCATCGTGCTGGCCGGCTGTGTCGTGGTGCCGGCGCGTCCGGCCTATTACCGGCCCGCGCCGGTCGTCGTATATTGAGCGCGCCGGCCGCCGCTTGCGCGACCGGGCGGCCGGCATCCGATCGAACCGATCGACACGATCGCCATGCGGCCTGAAACGGATGCCGATGAAACGGACCTTGCCGATGCCGCGCGCGATGCGTGCGGCGATCCCGAACCGCCGGTGGGGCGGGGCCGGGTAATGGCGCGGCGCATGCAAGGAGAGCACGACGATGAGCTTCGGTCTGCCGACAGGCGCATTCACGAGCGCGCCGCGGCACAGACGCGCGATGCGCTGGAGCGCCCCGCGTTGAGCGACGGCGATCCGGACGCCGCGCTGGTGGCACGGGTCGGCGCGCGCGACGCGTCGGCCGTGCGCGTGCTCGTCGCGCGCAAGCTGCCGCGGCTGCTCGCACTCGCGACGCGCATGCTCGGCGACCGCACGGAAGCCGAGGACGTCGCACAGGAGACGTTCTTGCGGATCTGGAAACAGGCGCCGGGCTGGCGCGAGGGCGAGGCACGGTTCGACACGTGGCTGCATCGTGTAGTGCTGAACCTGTGCTACGACCGCTTGCGCGGCCGCCGCGAGGAACCGGCCGACGTGTTGCCCGACGTGCCCGATCCGCAACCGGAGCCGGCCATCCGCGCGGAGACCCGCTCGCGCGACGCGCGCGTGCGGCAGGCGCTCGCGGCGTTGCCGGCGCGGCAGCGCGAAGCGCTCGTGCTCCAGTACTATCAGGACATGTCGAACATGGAGGCGGCCGACCTGATGGGCATTACCGTCGACGCGCTGGAAAGCCTGCTCGCGCGCGCGCGGCGAAACTTGCGCGCGCAACTGGCCGGCGATTCACCTAGCGAGGACATCCGATGACACCCGAACGATTTCGTACCATCGTCGCCGCGTACGGCTCGGATGCGCGGCGCTGGCCGGACGGCGAGCGCGCGGCCGCCGAGGCATGGGCGC
>NZ_QOBB01000131.1:0-20040 GCF_024704855.1 Burkholderia sp. HAN2018
CGGAACGGCCGCCGGTCGGCCGGCACGCCGAGTTCGCCCAGCAGCGCGACCAGCCCGGCATTCAGCGCCAGGCAGGCCGGATCGGCCGCGAGCTCCGCGACGATCAGCCTCGCGCGCGGCAGGCTCGGCCACCACGCGATCCGCTCGACCGGCAGCAACGGCAACGCATGGGCGGCCGCGAGCGCGGGCAGATGCGCGGCCAGCGCCTCGCATCGGTCCCGTTCGATCGCGCCGATGAACGCGAGCGTCATGTGCAATTGCGCGGACTGCGTGCGCCGCGCCCCGCGGGTGACCGGCAACGCGTGCAGCGCGTCGCGCGAAGCCGCATCGGGCATCAGCGCGACGAACGCACGGAGCCGGTCGCCGTTCATGACTCGCTCACCGCGGCACGCGGGGCGCGTGCCGTTTGAGCCGAAGCGGGACGCTGCGGCAGCGGGCCGTGCTCGCCCCACACGTCGGCCGGCAGCACACGCGCGAGCTCGGGGATCGTGTTGCGCGTGAATACCGGATCGGCGATGCCCGCCGCGCGCTGGCGACGATAGTCGGCCCACGCGGCGTGCGCATGCTTGCCGAGCGCGAGGATCGCGATCAGGTTGATGATCGCCATCAACCCCATGCTCGTATCGGCCATCGCCCAGACGAGCGGCAGTTGCCCGACGCTGCCGAACATCACCATGCCGAGCACCGCGACACGGAACAGCGGCAGCACGCCGCGCCGCTTCGTGATGAATTCGACGTTGCCCTCCGCATACGCGTAGTTGCCGATCACCGACGAAAACGCGAGGAAGAAGATCGCGATGGCCATGTAGATGCCGCCCCAGTCGCCGACGTGGCTCGAGATCGCGCGCTGCGTGAGCGCCGCGCCTTCCATCCCCGTGCCGACTTCGTACTGGCCCGACAGCAGGATCACGAACGCGGTCGCGCTGCAGATCACGATCGTGTCGACGAACACGCCGAGCATCTGGATCAGCCCCTGCGTGACGGGGTGCCGCGTGCTCGCGGTCGCGGCCGCGTTCGGCGCGCTGCCCATCCCCGCTTCGTTCGAGAACAGCCCGCGCTTCACGCCGATCGCGATTGCCTGGCTGACCGCGTAGCCGGTCAGGCCGCCTGCCGCCTGCTCGAGACCAAATGCGCTCCTCACGATCAGCGCAATCACGTCCGGCACGAGCGCGATGTGCGTCGCGACCGCATAGACCGCGAGCGCGAGATAGCCGATCGCCATCAGCGGCACGATCACCTGCGCGACCGTCGCGATGCGGCGGATGCCGCCGAAGATGATCGGCGCGGACAGCAGCACGAGGCCGAGGCCGACCGTCTCGCGGCTCCAGCCGAACGACGTATGGAATGCGTCGGCGATCGCGTTCGCCTGCACCGCGTTGAACACGAAACCGAACGCGAGGATCAGCGACAGCGAGAACAGCACGCCGAAGCCGCGCGAGCGCAGGCCCGTCTGGATGTAGTACGCGGGGCCGCCGCGATAACTGCCGTCCGGGTGCGACACCTTGAAGATCTGCGCGAGCGTCGCCTCGACGAACGCGGACGACATCCCGACCAGCGCCGTCATCCACATCCAGAAGATCGCGCCCGGCCCGCCGACCGTCAGCGCGACCGCGACGCCCGCGATGTTGCCGGTGCCGACACGGCTCGCGAGCCCGGTCGCGAACGCCTGGAACGACGAGATGCTGCCCGGCTCGCCCTTGCTGCCGACCAGTTTCATGCTGAGGAACAGCGCCTTCAGCTGGATCATCCGGAACCGCAACGTGAACCACGCACCGGCGCCGAGCAGCAGCGCGATCAGCACGTAGTTCCACAACACGCCGTTGACGGCGTCGATCAGCCCATGCAGGAGTGCTTCCATCCGGTTTCCTTGTAAATAGGGTCAGTCATGAGCATCGACCGCGAACGCGGCCCGAGGGGCGACATGATATGACAGTTTCCAAGGAACATTACAAAACGAAAGGATTTGGGATGACGAGAAATCGCATCCGGATGTCATCAGGTTAGACGACGCTTCGCGAAAATGATGCGTGTCGGCACGGCAAGGCAGCCCGATCGGACGGCGCCGTCTCGCACGCGAAACCGGCGTGCCCCGGCTGGCGCCGGCCATAAAAAAACCGGGCGCCCTTTCGGACGCCCGGCTTTCGTCGAAACCCGCTCGCGATATTCAGCTCAGCGCGGCAGGTTCGAATGCCCCATCAGGTACGCATCGACCGAGCGCGCGCACTGGCGGCCTTCGCGGATCGCCCACACCACGAGCGACTGGCCGCGACGCATGTCGCCCGCGGCGAACACCTTGTCGACCGACGTGTAGTACGAGCGATCGCCTTCGGTCGCCGCACGCGCGTTGCCGCGCGCGTCCTTCGCGACGCCGAACGCTTCGAGCACCGGCGCCGCCGGCTGCGTGAAGCCCATCGCGAGCAGGACGAGATCGGCCTTCAGTTCGAACTCCGAGCCCGGCACTTCCTGCATCTTGCCGTCCTTCCACTCGACGCGCGCGGCGATCAGCTTCTCGACCTTGCCGTTCTTGCCTTCGAGACGCTTCGTCGCGACCGCCCAGTCGCGCTCGCAGCCTTCCTCGTGCGACGACGACGTGCGCAGCTTGATCGGCCAGTACGGCCACACGAGCGGCTTGTTCTCCTCTTCCGGCGGCTGCGGCAGCAGCTCGAACTGCGTGACCTGCTTCGCGCCGTGACGGTTCGACGTGCCGACGCAGTCGGAACCCGTATCGCCGCCGCCGATCACGATCACGTGCTTGCCCTTCGCGAGCAGCTGGTCGGCGAGCTTGTCGCCCGCGTTCACGCGGTTCTGCTGCGGCAGGAAGTCCATCGCGTAATGCACGCCGGCGAGCTCGCGGCCCGGCACCGGCAGGTCGCGCGGCGTTTCCGAACCGCCCGCGATCACGACCGCGTCGAATTCTTCCTTCAGCGTGTCCGGAGAAATGGTTTCCTTCGCGAGACTGCCGATCGACTCGGGCAGCGGATCCTTGCCGATGAACACGCTGGTGCGGAACGTCACGCCTTCCGCTTCCATCTGGCGCATGCGGCGATCGATCAGCCACTTCTCGAGCTTGAAGTCGGGGATCCCGTAACGCAGCAGGCCGCCGACACGATCGTTCTTCTCGAACACCGTCACGTCGTGGCCCGCGCGCGCGAGCTGCTGCGCGGCGGCGAGGCCCGCGGGGCCCGAACCGACGACCGCAACCTTCTTGCCCGTCTTGTGCTCGGCCGGCAGCGGCTTCACCCAGCCTTCCGCCCAGGCCTTGTCGATGATCGCGTGCTCGATCGACTTGATGCCGACCGGGTCGTTGTTGATCCCGAGCGTGCACGCCGCCTCGCACGGCGCCGGGCAGATGCGGCCCGTGAACTCCGGGAAGTTGTTGGTCGAGTGCAGGACTTCGATCGCCTGCTGCCAGTCCTGGCGGTAAACGAGATCGTTGAAATCCGGAATGATGTTGTTGACCGGGCAGCCGTTGTTGCAGAACGGGATGCCGCAATCCATGCAGCGCGCGCCCTGGACCTTCGCGTCCGCGTCGGTCAGTGCCGCGACGAATTCCTTGTAGTGCTTCACGCGCGTGAGCGGTGCTTCGTACGCCTCGTGGCGGCGTTCGAACTCCAGAAAACCGGTTGCCTTGCCCATAAGGTGCTCTTCTGTTCGGTGTATCGGGTGGGGGAGCCGCGCGCAGCCGTCAGGCGCGCGCGGCATTCGCTATGTCGTTCGTCGCTCAGGCGGCCAGTTCTTCCTTCGCCGCCTTCTTCGCACCGATCTCGCCCAGCGCGCGCTTGTATTCGTGCGGGAACACCTTCACGAACTGGCGGCGCGCCGCGTCCCAGTTTTCCAGCAGCGACTTCGCGCGCGGCGAACCCGTGAACTGGAAATGACGCTCGACGAGCCCCTTGAGCAGCGCTTCGTCCGTCGTGCCTGCGTGCCAGAGTGCGCGGTCGACCGTGCGCTCCTGCTCGGCCTGCTGCAGCACCGGCTCGAGCGCGACCATCGACTTGTTGCACTTCGCCGCGAACGTGCCTTCCGGATCGTAGATGTACGCGAGACCGCCCGACATGCCGGCCGCGAAGTTGCGCCCGGTCTCGCCGAGCACGACGACCGTACCGCCCGTCATGTATTCGCAGCCGTGGTCGCCCGTGCCTTCGACGACCGCCGTCGCGCCCGAGTTGCGCACGCAGAAGCGCTCGCCCGCGACGCCGCGGAAGAACGATTCGCCCTCGATCGCGCCGTACATCACCGTGTTGCCGCAGATGATGTTTTCCTCGGACTTGCCGCGGAAGTCGTTGGTCGGACGGATGATGATCCGGCCGCCCGACAGGCCCTTGCCGACGTAGTCGTTGCCGTCGCCGACGAGGTCGAGCGTCACGCCCTTCGCGAGGAACGCGCCGAAGCTCTGGCCGGCCGTGCCCTTCAGCTGGATGTGCACCGCGTCGTCGGCCAGGCCTTCGTGGCCGTGCTTCTTCGCGATCACGCCCGACAGCATCGCGCCGACCGTGCGGTTCACGTTGCGCACCGGCTGGATGAACGACACGTGCTCGCCGTTCTCGATCGCCGCCTTCGCCTTCTCGATCAGCACGTGGTCGAGTGCGCGCTCGAGGCCGTGATCCTGCACGTCGACGTGACGCGGTGCGACGTCCTCGCACTCTTCCGGCTGGTAGAACACGCGCGAGAAGTCGAGGCCCTTCGCCTTCCAGTGCTCGATGCCCTTGCGGGTGTCGAGCAGGTCGGCGCGGCCGATCAGGTCGTCGAACTTCGCGACGCCGAGCTGCGCCATGATCTCGCGCACTTCCTCGGCGACGAAGAAGAAGTAGTTCACGACGTGCTCGGGCTGGCCCTTGAACTTCGCACGCAGCACCGGATCCTGCGTCGCGACGCCGACCGGGCACGTGTTCAGGTGGCACTTGCGCATCATGATGCAGCCTTCGACGACGAGCGGTGCCGTCGCGAAGCCGAATTCGTCCGCGCCGAGCAGCGCGCCGATCACGACGTCGCGGCCCGTCTTCATCTGGCCGTCGGCCTGCACGCGGATCCGGCCGCGCAGGCGGTTCAGCACCAGCGTCTGCTGCGTTTCGGCCAGGCCGAGTTCCCACGGCGTGCCCGCGTGCTTGACCGACGACAGCGGCGACGCACCCGTGCCGCCGTCATGGCCGGCGATCACGACGTGATCGGCCTTCGCCTTCGCGACACCGGCCGCGACCGTGCCCACGCCCACTTCCGACACGAGCTTCACCGAGATGCTCGAGCTCGGGTTCACGTTCTTCAGGTCGTGGATCAGCTGCGCCAGATCCTCGATCGAGTAGATGTCGTGGTGCGGCGGCGGCGAGATCAGGCCGACGCCCGGCACCGAGTAACGCAGCTTGCCGATGTACTCGGACACCTTGTGGCCCGGGAGCTGGCCGCCTTCGCCCGGCTTCGCGCCCTGCGCCATCTTGATCTGGATCTGGTCGGCCGATGCCAGGTACTCGGCGGTGACGCCGAAGCGGCCCGACGCGACCTGCTTGATCTTCGAGCGCAGCGAATCGCCGTCCTTCAGCGGAATGTCGCTGACGATCTCGTCGCCGATCACCGACTTCAGCGTCTCGCCCGACTTGATCGGAATGCCGCGCAGCTCGTTGCGGTAACGCTTCTCGTCCTCGCCGCCTTCGCCGGTGTTCGACTTGCCGCCGATCCGGTTCATCGCGATCGCGAGCGTCGCGTGCGCTTCGGTGCTGATCGAACCGAGCGACATCGCGCCCGTCGCAAAGCGCTTGACGATGTCCTTCGCCGGCTCGACGTCGTCGATCGGGATCGCCTTGGTCGGCTCGACCTTGAACTCGAACAGGCCGCGGAACGTCATGTGACGCTTGGTCTGGTCGTTGATCAGGTGCGCGTATTCCTTGTACGTCTGGTACGAGTTGCTGCGCGTCGCGTGCTGGAGCTTCGCGATCGAATCCGGCGTCCACATGTGGTCTTCGCCGCGCACGCGGTACGCGTACTCGCCGCCCGCGTCGAGCATGTCGCGCAGGACCGGGTTGTCGCCGAATGCGTCGCGGTGCAGGCGGATCGCTTCTTCCGCGACTTCGAACAGGCCGATGCCGCCGACCTTCGACGCCGTGCCCTTGAAGTACTTCTCGACGAGGTCGCTCGACAGGCCGAGCGCTTCGAAGATCTGCGCGCCCGTGTACGACATGTACGTCGAGATGCCCATCTTCGACATCACCTTCTGCAGGCCCTTGCCGACCGCCTTCGTGAAGTTGTAGACGGCCTTCTCCGGCGACAGGTCGCCCGGCAGGCCTTCGGCCATCTTCGCGAGCGTTTCCATCGCGAGGTACGGGTGCACGGCTTCCGCGCCGTAGCCCGCGAGCAGCGCGAAGTGGTGCGTCTCACGTGCGGAGCCCGTCTCGACGACGAGGCCCGTGCTCGTGCGCAGCCCTTGCTGGACGAGGTGCGTGTGGATCGCCGACGTGGCGAGCAGCGCCGGGATCGCGACATGCTCGGCGTCCGTCTTGCGGTCGGACACGATCAGCATGTTGTAGCCCGACTTCACCGCGTCGACGGCTTCCGCGCACAGCGACGCGAGACGCGCCTCGATGCCTTCCTTGCCCCAGGCGACGGGATAGCAGATGTTCAGTTCGTATGCGCTGAACTTGCCGCCCGTGTACTGGTCGATCGCGCGGATCTTCGCGATGTCCTTGAAGTCGAGCACCGGCTGCGACACTTCGAGACGCATCGGCGGGTTGATGTTGTTCGTGTCGAGCAGGTTCGGCTTCGGGCCGATGAACGACACGAGCGACATGACCATGTTCTCGCGGATCGGGTCGATCGGCGGGTTCGTGACCTGCGCGAACAGCTGCTTGAAGTAGTGATAGAGCGTCTTGTTCTTGTTCGACATCACCGCGAGCGGCGAGTCGTTGCCCATCGAACCGACGGCCTCTTCGCCCTGCTGCGCCATCGGCGCCATCAGGAACTTCAGGTCTTCCTGCGTATAGCCGAACGCCTGCTGGCGGTCGAGCAGCGCGGCGCCCTGCGTACGGCCGGCCGCGACTTCCTCGGCCTTCGGCTCGATCTCGTCGAGCTTGATGCGCACCGCGTCGATCCAGCTCTTGTACGGCTTCGCGTTCGCGAGGTTGTCCTTGAGCTCCTTGTCGTCGATGATGCGGCCGTGTTCCATGTCGATCAAGAACATCTTGCCCGGCTGCAGGCGCCACTTCTTGACGATCTTCGATTCGGGGATCGGCAGCGTGCCGGCTTCCGACGCCATGATGACGAGGTCGTCGTCGGTGACGATGTAGCGCGCCGGACGCAGGCCGTTACGGTCGAGCGTCGCGCCGATCTGGCGGCCGTCGGTGAACGCGATCGCGGCCGGGCCGTCCCACGGCTCCATCATCGCGGCATGGTATTCGTAGAACGCGCGGCGGTTCTCGTCCATCAGCGTGTGCTGTTCCCACGCTTCCGGGATCATCATCATCACCGCGTGCACGAGCGGGTAGCCGGCCATCACCAGCAGTTCGAGACAGTTGTCGAACGAGGCCGTATCGGACTGGCCCGGGTAGATCAGCGGCCACAGCTTCGGAAGATCGTCGGCGAGCACGTGCGACGCGATCGCGCCGGTACGCGCGTTCAGCCAGTTCACGTTGCCCTTCACGGTGTTGATCTCGCCGTTGTGCGCGATCATCCGGTACGGGTGAGCCAGCTCCCATGCCGGGAACGTGTTGGTCGAGAAGCGCTGGTGCACGAGCGCGAGCGCCGACACGACGCGCGCGTCCTGCAGGTCGCGGTAGTACACGCCGACCTGGCCCGCGAGCAGCAGCCCCTTGTAGACGATCGTGCGCGCCGACATCGACGGCACGAAGTATTCCTTGCCGTGCTTGAGCTTCAGCGCCTGGATGCGGTGGCTGGCCGTCTTGCGGATCACGTACAGCTTCCGCTCGAGCGCGTCCGTCACCATGATGTCCTTGCCGCGGCCGATGAAGATCTGACGGATCAGCGGCTCGCTCGCCTTCACGGTCGGCGAAATCGGCATCGCGTGGTCGACCGGCACGTCGCGCCAGCCGAGCACGACCTGGCCTTCGGCCTTCACCGTGCGCTCGAGCTCCTGCTCGCACGCGAGACGCGATGCGTTTTCCTTCGGCAGGAAGATCATGCCGACCCCATATTCGCCGGCCGGCGGCAGGTTCACGCCCTGCTTCGCCATTTCCTCGCGATAGAACGCGTCCGGAATCTGGATCAGGATGCCCGCGCCGTCGCCCATCAGCGGATCGGCACCGACCGCGCCACGGTGATCGAGGTTCTCGAGGATCTTCAGACCCTGCTGAATGATCTCGTGGCTCTTCTTGCCCTTGATGTGAGCGACGAAGCCGACGCCGCAGGCGTCGTGTTCGTTTTGCGGGTCATACAGACCTTGTGCGGCGGGCACCGCGGCGAGCGGCTGCTGGTGGTCGTTCATGGGGACACCGTCGTAAAGGGGGCCTGGAGGCCGTTGAACCATTTTCTTGTTGCCGTCGATCCCGCTCCCGACGGGAGACGGCGCGGCCGACAGTGGGTGGGCATGCTTCGCCCGGGCCACCGGAATTCGGAATATACGCGACGAATCAAGGGAATAGCAACAAAAACCGCTTGATCGAACCCCAATTAAACAGATGCTTCGATCTGGTGCCATTTTATTGGGGCCGCATCGTTTTGGTGCAAAAAGAAGCGGCGCCCGCAGCGCCGCTTCTGGCCCGCCTTTCCCGCGTTACTGCTGGATCGGCGGCGTGTTCTCGCGCACCTTTCTGGGGCGTCCGCGCGGCAGCGGCGACACGCGCCGATTTGCCGTGCGCGCCGCCCACTCGCGATAGTTCTCGCCGCCGAGCACCCAGCCTTTCAGCGTCGCCTGCTGCAACTGGTCGGCCTGCCGCTCGTCGAGCGGCTGCTCGCACAGCTCCTTGTACGCGCGCTGGCGGTCGAACGGCGTATTGCCGAGCGCCCAGTAGAGCGGATGGTCGGTGATCAGGCTGTCGACGGTGAGCCCGACGTGATGCCGGTAGCTCGACCAGCGATAGGCCTCCGGCGTCGCGACCAGCTGCGCGCGCACCGGGCTCATCTCGACGACGCGGCTCGCGAGCAGGAAATAGCGCTCGCCCTCGATCACGGTCGCGCGATAGCGGCCTTCCCACAGGGTGCCGCGCCGCGAATAGCGCCGGTTGAAATGCGCGACGTAGCGGCGGCCGACAGCCTGCATCGCTTTCGGCAGGCTCGCCTCGTCGCTCGGCGTGACGAGCAGTTGCACCTGGCGCGGCAGCAGCACGTAGGCGTGCACCGACAGGTGATGATCGCGCGCGGCGGCCTTCAGGCAATCGATGAAGAGTTCGTAGTCCTGGTCGTCGACGAACGCGGGTTGCTGATCCAGGCCGCGCAGTATCACGTGCTGCGGCTGGTCGGGAACGTAGAGTCGTGCTAACCGTGCCATGCTGAATGTCCGTTTGAACGCGTTAGGAAATACCCGAGGGTCCGGAAGTGCGCACTTGCACAGAATGCCCGTCCTGTCGGTGCGCGGATGCGTACGGTCGTACTAATCCTAGGGTGAAAACTCTAACTTACGAGCTTGTTTGGTTTTAAACGCAGTCGTCATAATGAGCACGCCTTAGATCGGAGGAGACACAATGAAACGAAAACTGGCCATTACGGGGGCTGCAGCGCTCGCATTTACGTTTGCGGGCGGTACGGCACATGCACAATCCGCAGGTGATTTCTACGTCAGCACCGGCTGGCTGCACCTTGCGCCGCAGGACAGCAGCGACCCGCTGTTCCTGTACGGCGTAGGCGGCACGCCGATCAACCAGTCGGTTCCCAACACCGGCGCCGGCATCAGCGACGCCGACACGCTCGCACTGGCAACCGGTTACTTCGTGACCGACCACATCGCTACCGAGTTCATCGCCGGCATCCCGCCGAAGTTCGACATCACCGGCAAGGGCCAGTTCTCGCGTTTCGGTACGCTCGGCCGTGCGTACCAGTGGAGCCCCGCGCTCCTCCTGAAGTACTACTTCAACGACGCCAACGCGAAGTTCCGTCCGTATGTCGGCATCGGCGCTTCGTATATCTGGTTCACCGGCGCAAAGATCACGAACAGCGCATTCGAGAACGGCGTGCTCGGCGGCCCGACCAACGCGCAGACCAGCAACCAGTGGGCGCCCGTCTTCAACGCCGGCTTCACGTACAACTTCACGAAACACTGGTTCGCCGGCTTCTCGATGTCGTACATCCCGGTGAGCGTGACCGCGACCTTCACGACGGCCAAGCGGACCCAGGTCGGCACGCTGACCGAAACGTCGAAGGCTCACATCTCGCTGAACCCGATCGTCACGTACCTGAACGTCGGCTACCGCTTCTAAGCGTAGTCGAATATTTGGGGAATGGTTAATCCTGCTGCAATTTGTAGCGGATTTTTCCTGACGTAACGTCTCCACGATGTAAAACGCCCCGGCGGAAATCCCGCCGGGGCGTCGTTTTTTTGTCTCAGGGTCTTCCCGTACGCGCCGTCGCGCGGGGCATTCCGCTACACGATGTCATCCAGCGCACCGGGGGCAATCAGGTCGATCCGGTCCGTGCAGACCGCGTCGACACCCCAGCGCGCAAGTTCGCGAGCCCGTTCGAGGTCGTTCACCGTGTAAACCAGGATGCGCAGGCCGGCCGCCTTGATCGCGCGCACGAGCGGTTCATCCAGCCGTTTGTGGTCTGCATGCAACGAAACGCAGCCGAGCGCGCCGACAACCTGCGCATGCCAGTCGTCCGGCACGGCCTCGTAAAGCATCCCGCGCGGCAGCGCCGGCGCCGTCGCGCGTGCCTGTTGCAGCGCATCGAAGGAGAACGACGACAAGAGCGGCGCCACCGCGGCATCGCGCCAGTACGCGGCCGCGTCGGCCGCCACGCGCCGCCCGGTCTCGCGCTCGCGCCCCGGGCACGGCTTGATCTCGACGTTGGCGGCCAGCCCGTGCGCGATGCAGCGCGCCGCCGCCGCCTCGAGCGTCGGCATCCGCTCGCCCGCGAAGCGCGCGTCGCGCCACGCGCCGGCATCGAGTGCGGCCAGCGCCTCGTATCGCATGCCCGCCGCCGGCCCGTGGCCGTTCGACGTCCGGTCGACCGTGTCGTCGTGCAGCAGGAACGTCACGTCGTCGGCCGACAGCTTCGCGTCGAATTCGACCATCCGGTGGCCACGGCGCGCGCCCTCGTCGAGCGCGGCGAGCGTGTTCTCCGGCGCGAGCGTGCCGCCGCCGCGATGGGCGACGACGCGCGGATAGGGCCAGTCGGTACGGGTTGTCATCATCGGTCTCCCGGCAGGTGCAGCAGGTTCAGCCGGCACGCTTGCCGGTCTCCGGATCGAAGAAATGCAGCCGGTGCGCGGGCAGTGCGGCGGCCAGCGCCGTGCCGCGCGCGGGGCGGTCCGCGTGCGGCAGGCGCACCGCGACGTCGTGGTTGCCCCAGCGGCCGTGCGCGAGGTTGTCCGCGCCGAGCAGCTCGCACGAGTCGACCGGCAGCGTCGCCTGCGCGACGCCCGGCTGCGGTGTCATGTGCTCCGGACGCACGCCGAGCACCCAGTCGCGCCCGGTGGCGATCTCCGCGCCGATGCCGGGCGAACCGGCGACCGGCAGCGCGGGGCCGCCGCCCGCGACCGTAAACGTCGCGCCGTCGTCCGACAGCCGGCCGTGCATCAGGTTCATCGCGGGCGAGCCGATGAAGCCCGCGACGAACACCGTTGCCGGCTTCTCGTACACGTCGACCGGCGCGCCGATCTGCTCCGCGTAGCCGCGGTTCATCACGATCACGCGCTGCGCGAGCGTCATCGCCTCGATCTGGTCGTGCGTCACGTAGACGCTCGTCGTCGCGAGCCGCGCATGCAGCCGCTGGATCTCGAGCCGCATCTGCACGCGCAATTTCGCGTCGAGGTTCGACAACGGCTCGTCGAACAGGAACACCGACGGCTCGCGCACGATCGCGCGCCCCATCGCGACGCGCTGCCGCTGGCCGCCCGACAGCTCGCGCGGGCGCCGCGCGAGCAGCGGCTCGAGTTCGAGGATCTTCGCGGCCGCCGCCACCCGCGAGTCGATCGTCGCGCGCTCGATCCCGCGGATCTTCAGCCCGTAGCCCATGTTCTGCGCGACCGTCATGTGCGGATACAGCGCATAGTTCTGGAACACCATCGCGATGTCGCGATCCTTCGGCTCCAGCGTGTTGACGACGCGCTCGCCGATCGCGATCTCGCCGTCCGTCACCGTCTCGAGCCCCGCGATCATCCGCAGCAACGTCGACTTGCCGCAGCCCGACGGGCCGACCAGCACGATGAATTCGCCGTCGGCGATCTCCACGTCGATGCCATGCAGCACGTGCTGCTTGCCGTCGTAGGATTTCCTGACGCCCTTCAAGCTCAGCGCAGCCATACCTGGTCCTTCTCCCGGTTACCGTCCGTGGTTCATTTCTCGGAATCGACGAGGCCGCGCACGAACCAGCGCTGCATCGCCAGCACGACGACGAGCGGCGGAATCATCGCCAGCAGCGTCGCCGCCATCACGTATTGCCATTCGGTCGCGGCGTCGCCGCTCGCGATCATCATCTTGATGCCCACCACCGCCGTCGACAGCGATGCTTCCGTCGTGATCAGGATCGGCCACAGGTACTGGCTCCAGCCATAGATGAACGTGATCACGAACAGCGCCGCGATGCTCGTCTTCGACAGCGGCAGCACGACGTCCCAGAAGAAGCGCATCGGCCCCGCGCCGTCGATGCGCGCGGCGTCCATCAGTTCGTCGGGCAGCGTCATGAAGAACTGCCGGAACAGGAACGTCGCGGTGGCCGACGCGATCAGCGGCAGCGTCAGCCCGGCGTAGGTGTTCGTCAGATGCAGCGTCGACACGACCTGCACGGTCGGGAAGATCCGCACTTCCACCGGCAGCATCAACGTGACGAAGATCAGCCAGAACGCCGTATTGCGAAACGGGAAGCGGAAATAGACGATCGCGTACGCGGACAGGATCGACACCGCGATCTTGCCGACCGAGATGCCGAGCGCCATCGCGAAGCTGTTGACGAGCAGGCGGCCGAACGGCGCCGTCGCGGCGCCGCTGCCGTGGCCCCAGATATAGGCGATGTTCTCGAACAGGTGCGTGCTCGGCACGAGCGACAGCGGCACCGTGAGCACTTCCTGCGCGCTCATCGTCGCCGCACAGAACGCGACGTAGACGGGGAACACGATCAGCACGACGCCCGCGATCAGCACCGCGTGGCAGAACAGGTCGAAACCCTTGCGATTTTCGATCATGCGTATTGCACCCTGCGTTCGACGAAACGGAACTGGATCACCGTGAGCCCGACGACGATGATCATCAGTACGACCGACTGCGCGCCGGAGCTGCCGATGTCGAGCCCCTGGAAGCCTTCCGCGTAGATCTTGTAGATCAGCGTCTTCGTGCTCTGCGCGGGGCCGCCGCCGGTGGCCGCGTCGATCACCGGGAACGTGTCGAAGAACGAATAGACGAGGTTGACGACCAGCAGGAAGAAACTGGTGGGCGACAGCAGCGGCAGCACGAGGTTGAAGAAACGTCGCACCGGCCCCGCGCCGTCGATCGCCGCCGCCTCGATCAGCGAACGCGGAATCGCCTGCAGGCCCGCGTAGAAGAACAGGAAGTTGTAGCTCACCTGCTTCCACACCGACGCGAGCACGACGAGGAACATCGCCTGCCCGCCGTTCAGCGCGTGGTTCCACACGATGCCGCCCTTCGCGAGCGCATAGGTGATCAGGCCGATGCTCGGATTGAACAGGAACGCCCACAGCACGGCGGCGATCGTCGGCGCGACCGCGTACGGCCAGATCAACAGCGTGCGATATGTGCGCGCGCCACGGGTCACGCGGTCCGCGCACGCGGCGAGCAGCAGCGACACGACGAGCCCGCTCACCGTGACGAGCGTGCTGAACACGAGCGTCGTGCGGAACGAATCGAGATACAGCGGATCGCCGAACAGGTGCGTGAAGTTCGCGAAGCCGACGAATTCACTCGACGTGCCGAACGCGTCCTGCATCTGCGTCGACTGCCACAGCGCGACGCCGGCCGGCCACAGGAAGAACACGGCGGTGATCGCGAGTTGCGGCGCGATCAGCAGGTACGGCAGCAGGCTCGTGCCGAAACGGGAACGGGATTGCATCGCGGATATCCGGTCAGGCGAAACGGAAAGGAAACCGCGCCGCCGGCCGGCCCGCGCACTTGCGCGGCGCGGCCGGCGGCACGAACGCGATGCGCGCTCAGCTGCCCGACTTCTCGAAGCGGCGCAGCAGCTCGTTGCCGCGCGAGGCCGCCGAATCGAGCGCGTCCTTCGGCGATTTCTTCTGCGCCCAGACCTGTTCGAACTCCTCGTCGACGACCGTGCGGATCTGCGGCATGTTGCCCAGGCGCAGCCCCTTCGTGTACGGCAGCGGCGGCTTGTTCAGCATCTGCTTGATCGCGGTTTCGGCGCTCGGGTTCTTCGCGTAGAAGCCCTGTTCGCGCGTCAGGTCGTACGCCGCCTTGGTGACCGGCAGGTAACCCGTGTCCTGGTGCCACTTCGCGGCGACGGCCGGCGATGCGAGAAACGCGAGGAATTTCGCGACGCCCTTGTAGGTCGCCGGATCCTTGCCCGCCAGCACCCACAGGCTCGCGCCGCCGATGATCGCGTTCTGCGGCGCGCCCTTCACGTTCGCGTCGTACGGCATCATGCCCGTGCCGAAGCTGAACTTCGCGAACTTCTGCAGGTTCGCGAGCGCGCCCGACGACGTCGTCATGATCCCGCAGTCGCCGCTGTAGAACTTCGCCGATGCTTCGTCCTTGCGGCCCGCGTACGTGAACGTGCCGTCCTTCGCCATCTGCTGCAGGAACGACACGTGCGCGATCTGCTGCGACTTGTTGAATTCGAGCACGGCGTCCGTACCGTCGAAGCCGTTGTTGCGGCTCGCGAACGGCAGTGCATGCCACGCGCTGTAGTTTTCGAGCTGGATCCAGCCCTGCCAGCCGGTCGTGAAGCCGCACGCCATCCCCGACTTGCGCAGTTTCTCGGCATCGTCCTTCACGTCGGCCCACGTCTTCGGCGGCTGGTTCGGATCGAGCCCGGCCTTCTTGAACGCGTCCTTGTTGTAGTACAGCACCGGCGTCGAGCTGTTGAACGGCATCGACACGAGATGGCCCGTCTTCGCGTCGCTGTAGTAGCTCGCGATGGTCGGCACGAACGCCTTTTCGTCGAGCGGCACGCCGGCCTGCCTGAACACGTCGTAGACGGGCACGACGGCCTTCTTCGCCTGCATCATCGTGGCCGTGCCGACTTCATAGACCTGGAGGATCGCCGGCGCATTGCCGCTGCGGTAGGCCGCGATGCCGGCCGCGAGCGCCTGGTCGTAGGTGCCCTTGAAGACCGGCACGATCTTGTAGTCGCTCTGCGACGCGTTGAACTGGTCGGCGATCGCGTTGACCCGCTCGCCGAGCGCGGCCTCCATCGCATGCCAGAACTGGATTTCCGTCGCGGCGAGCGCCACGTGCTGCACCCCGAACATCAGCGCGCCGCCGAGCGCGATCGAACGAACCAGTGTCCCCGCAGGCTTCTTCTTCATCGACCTCTCTCCTATGAAAACGTTACCAACAGCGTGTGCAACATTCCCATCGCCATTGAACCGGCGAAGTCTAGTGATCGTTTGTGACAGTCAGTTGTCGTTGATGACGAACAGGCGCTGATACTCCTTCAGCGCGAAGCGGTCGGTCATGCCGGCGATGTAGTGCGCGACGAGGCGCGGCTGCTGCGCGGCGTCGTCGGACTGGTACGGCGGCGGCAGCAGCCGCGGATCGTCGATGAACGCATCGAACAGTCCGGTGACGACGCGCTGCGCCTTGCTCGCCATGCGCATCACCTTGTAGTGGCGATAGAGGTTCTTGAAGAGGAAACGCTTGAGGGCGGCCGCCTGGGCGGCAACGGATTCGCTGTGCGACACGAGCGGCGGCGCCGCGCGCACGTCGTCGAGCGACGCCGGCGCGACGCGCGCGAGATTGCGCGTCGTTTCGTCGATCAGGTCGACGATCAGCGTGTTGATGATGCGGCGCACCGTCTCGTGCACGAGACGGCGGCCTTCGAGGTGCGGGAACTCGGCGAGCGCCGCCTCGTAGTGGCGCTGCCACAGCTCGACTTCCGCGAGCTGCTCGATCGTGATCAGGCCGGAACGCAGGCCGTCGTCGACGTCGTGGTTGTTGTACGCGATCTCGTCCGCGATGTTGGCAAGCTGCGCTTCGAGCGACGGCTGGCGGCCCTGCAGGAAGCGCTCGCCGAGCGCGCCGAGCTTGCGCGCATTCTCGCGCGAGCAGTGCTTCAGAATGCCTTCGCGTGTCTCGAAGCACAGGTTCAGCCCGTTGAACGCGCCGTAGTGCTCCTCGAGCTCGTCGACGACCGCCAGGCTCTGCAGGTTGTGCTCGAAGCCGCCATGCTCGCGCATGCAGGCGTTCAGCGCGTCCTGCCCGGCATGGCCGAACGGCGTATGGCCGAGATCGTGCGCGAGCGAGATCGCCTCGACGAGATCCTCGTTCAGGCGCAGGTTGCGCGCGACCGAGCGGGCGATCTGCGCGACTTCGAGGCTGTGCGTGAGACGCGTGCGGAACAGGTCGCCTTCATGATTGACGAAGACCTGTGTCTTGTATTCGAGCCGGCGAAACGCGGTCGAATGGACGATGCGGTCGCGGTCGCGCTGGAATTCGGTGCGCGCCGCCGGTGGTGTTTCCGGATGCCGGCGGCCGCGCGACTGCGACGCGTGTGCGGCATACGGAGCGAGATGGGCTTCCAGCGCCGCCAGTGTCGGCGGCTCGGCCACCGGCGCAGCGGATACGCGGCCGGCTTCGGGCAGTGTGCTGCTGGATGTCTCGCTCACGTCTCCTCCATGTCAGGGGCGCCGTTGCATCCGGGCCGCCCGTTAGCGCGTCGTCTGCGCCAGTGTAGCGAATACGGCTTCGTCCGGCGCCTGCGTGATCAGCGTATCGCCGAATCGCTTCAGCAGGATGAACTTGATCGCGCCGGCCTCCGCCTTCTTGTCGACGCGCATCAGGTCCATGTAGCGCGCGTCGCCGAGCGCGGGCCCGCGGGTCGGCAGGTGCGCAGCCGCGATCACCGCATCGAGGCGCTGCCGCGACGCTTCGTCGAGCAGGCCGAGCCGCACCGACAGGTCGCCCGCCATCACCATCCCGCAGCCGACCGCCTCGCCGTGCAGCCACTCGCCGTAGCCGAGCCCGGCCTCGATCGCATGACCGAACGTGTGGCCGAAGTTCAGGATCGCGCGCAGGCCGCCTTCGCGTTCGTCGGCCGCCACCACGCTCGCCTTGATCTCGCACGAGCGCTTCACCGCGTGCGCGAGCGCAGCCGGGTCGCGACGGTTCAGCCCGTCGACGTTCGCCTCGATCCAGTCGAAGAATGCCGCATCGGCGATCGCGCCGGTCTTGATGATCTCGGCGACACCGGCCGCCAGTTCACGGTCGGGCAGCGTCGTCAGCGCGCCGATGTCCGCGATCACGGCCTGCGGCTGGTAGAACGCGCCGATCATGTTCTTGCCGAGCGGGTGGTTGATGCCCGTCTTGCCACCGACCGACGAATCGACCTGCGACAGCAGCGTCGTCGGCACCTGGATGAACGGCACGCCGCGCATGTAGCATGCGGCCGCAAAGCCCGTCATGTCGCCGATCACGCCGCCGCCGAGCGCGACGAGCGTCGTCTTGCGGTCCGCGCGGTCGGTCAGCAGGCCGTCGAAGATCAGGTTCAGCGTCTCCCAGTTCTTGTACGCCTCGCCGTCCGGCAGCACGACCGTCGACACGCGCTTGCCGAGCGGCGCGAGCGCCGCGCGCAGCGCGTCGCCGTAGAGCGGATCGACCGTCGTGTTCGTGACGATCGTGACGGAAGAACCCTTGATGTGAGGTGCGAACAGCTCGGCGCGGCCGATCAGGCCGGCGCCAATGTGAATCGGGTAGGCGCGGTCGCCCAGGTCGACGTTGACAGTAATCATGCTTGTAGCGGCTTGGCGATGACGCCCGCCAGTTCGAGTTGCATCAGCACCATGTTGACGAGACCGTTGACCGACGGACGGCCGGTCTCGATGACGAAATCCGCGCATTCGCGGTACAGCGGGTCGCGCACTTCATACAGCGCTTCGAGGCGCCCCTTCGGGTCTTCGGTCTGCAGCAGCGGGCGGTTCTTGTCCTTGCGCGTGCGCAGCCACAGGTCGTGCGGGTTGGCGCGCAGATAGACGACGATACCGTTGCTTTTCAGGCAGTCGCGATTCTCCGGGCGCAGCACCGCGCCGCCGCCCGTCGCGAGCACGATGTTCTCGCGCTGCGTGAGATCGGCGATGACCTGCGTTTCGCGATCGCGAAACCCGGCCTCGCCCTCCAGCTCGAAGATCACCGGAATGCGCGCGCCCGTACGGGCCTCGATTTCGTGGTCGGAGTCGAAGAACGTCCTGTCGAGACGACGCGCGACCGCACGGCCCACGGTGGTCTTACCCGCTCCCATAAGGCCGACGAAAAATACGTTTGCATGTGGGTCCCGCGCTTGCAACGGCTTCCTCTGCTTCAATCTTGCTGGTGTGTGGCGCAGCTTACTGGCAAAGCGGCTGCCTTGTCGAGCCTGCGCCGGCGGCTTCCGGCCCCGTTTTATCGGCATCCGCGCTGCCCATGCCGCGTGCATCGCAGCGCGCATCGACGACCGTCGGCGTGATGAAGACGACCAGTTCGCTGCGCTGGTCGCGTTGCGCGCGGTGCCGGAAAAGCGCGCCCAGAAACGGTATTTTGCCCAAGAGCGGCACGCGCGTCACATCGTTCCGGTTCAGTTGCTCATAGATCCCGCCGATCGCGACCGTCCCGCCGTTCTCGACCTCGACGCGCGTCTGTACGTGCTTCGTATGAATCGCCGGGCCGGCCGCCGTCGGCTCGCCGACGCTGTCCTTCGTCACGTCCAGGTCGAGCACGACGCGCCCGTCCGGCGTGATCTGCGGCTCGACCTCGAGCTTGAGCGTCGCCCGGCGGAACTGCACGCCGCTCACGCCATTGCCCACCTTCGCCTGGTACGGCAGCTCCGAACCCTGTTCGACGATCGCCTTGACGCGATCGGCGGTCACCACGCGCGGGCTCGAAACGATCTGGCCCCGCCCCTGCGCCTCGAGCGCGCTCAGTTCGACGTCGAGCACACGGCTGAGCGGCGCGGCAAACAGCGTGAAGCCGGCGGTCGCCGCTTCGAAGCCGCCGAGCGGCCGCCCGGCAAGGTCGAGTGCGTTGCGCGCGCCGGTCGTGAACGAGGCGCTTTCGCTGGCGCTCTCGCCCGACGGCGGCCGCGCCTGCGCCCTCAGCGCGACACGTGCGCCGAGATTGCGCGAAAAGCCTTGCTCGCCCTCGACGATGCGGGCCTCGATCCGGACCTGCCGCGACGGCCGGTCGATCGCATCGATCAGGCTCGCGATCTGGTCGAGGCGCGGCGCGAGATCGGTGACGAACAGCAAGTTCGTCCGCGGATCCGCCGCCGCGGCGCCGCGCTTCGACAGCAGGCGCTGGCCGGTTGCGCCGGCCAGCAGCCGTTGCACGTCCTGCGCGCGCGGGTAGCGCAGCGCGAACGTCCGGCTCGCAAGCGGCTCCAGATCCGCGGCCCGCGCGTGCATTTCGAAGCGCTCGCGTTCGCGCGCCGCCAGCTCGGCCGCCGGCGTGACCCATATCACGTTACCCCGCCGCGACATCGCGAGCCCGTGCGTGTCGAGCAGCGTGTCGAAGGCATCGCGCCAGCGGACATTGTTCAGACGTAACGTGACGGTGCCGCGCACCTGCTCGCCGACGACGATATTGAGCCCGGTGAACCGCGCGAATGCGTCGAACGCGGCCGCAAGCCCCGCTCCCTGCAGATTCAGCGAAATCCGCCGTGCGTCGTCCGCATCGCCCGGTTGCCGTGCCGCGGCGTCGCCCATCCGGGCCGGCGGCGCCAACGGGATCGGCGGCCCCTCCAGCCCGGGGGCCGGGGCGGCGGCCTCCGCCTGAAGCGCCGTGCGAGCCGCCT
>NZ_QOBB01000132.1:0-20040 GCF_024704855.1 Burkholderia sp. HAN2018
AGCGCGGCCAGCCGACGCTCGTCGCGATCGGCGCGTCGGCGGGCGGGCCGACCGCGCTGACCGCGCTGCTGCGCGCGCTGCCGGCCGACTTTCCGGCGGCGATCGTGATCGTCCAGCATGTCGACCAGGCGTTCGCGCTCGGGATGGCCGAGTGGCTCGACGGCTATACGCGGCTGCCGGTGCGCGTCGCGCGGCAGGGCAGCGTGCCGCAGGCCGGCGAGGTGCTGCTCGCGGCGACCAACGATCACCTCTACCTGTCGCCGCGCGGCGTGCTCGGTTATACGCGGCATCCGGTCGAGACACCGTACCGGCCGTCGATCGACGTGTTCTTCAACAGCGTCGCCGACGGCTGGCAGGGCGAAGCGTTCGGCGTGCTGCTGACGGGCATGGGGCGCGACGGCGCGCTCGGCCTGAAGGCGATGCGCGCGAAGGGCTGTCACACGATCGCGCAGGACGAAGCGACGAGCGCCGTGTACGGAATGCCGAAGGCGGCCGCCGCGATCGGGGCGGCGTCGGCGATCCTGCCGCTCGAACGGATCGCGCCCCAGCTGATCTCGCGCATCACGCGTCCGCTGCGCGACTGACGGCGCTCGACGGGCCGGCGGCGCCGTCCCGTTCCGCTGCGCCGGCGGCCGCATTGCGGGCGTCGCGTACTCGCGTACAATGGCGGCCTGCGGAGATGGCATGCCTCCCTGCGGTCGTACGCGGCGCGTTGCGCACGGTGCGGCCCTCAACCGCCGGTAAGCCCGGCTGATGATGCCTGCGTGTTCCTGGGTCGTCAGGAGGTCGCAGGCCGTCCATGCGGTATTCTGCCGCCCAGGTTTTGATGTTCCGTCGAATCTGGAAATCATGTTCTTCACGACTTCTGCCGATCTTCTCGCGACCGTGCGCTACGTGTGCCGCTGGCTCGCGCTCTCGGCCCTGCTTGGCGCACTGGCCGGCACGGCTTCCGCCTTGTTCCTGATCGCGCTCGATTGGGCGACCGGCACGCGCGTCGCGCATCCGTGGCTGCTGTGGGGGCTGCCGGCGGCCGGTTTCGCGACCGGCTGGATCTACCATCGCTTCGGCCAGTCCGTCGCGCGCGGCAACAACCTGCTGATCGACGAAATCCACGACCCGAAAGCGCTCGTGCCGAAACGGATGGCGCCGCTCGTGCTCGTCGCGACCGTCGTCACGCACCTGTTCGGCGGCTCGGCCGGCCGCGAGGGCACGGCCGTGCAGATGGGCGGCGCGCTCGCCGATCGCGTCACGCACGTGTTCCGTCTCGATCGCGAACATCGCCGCGTGCTGCTGATGGGCGGCATCGCGGCCGGTTTCGCATCGGTGTTCGGCACGCCGCTCGCGGGCGCCGTGTTCGGGCTCGAGGTGCTGGCGATCGGGCGCGTGCGGTACGACGCGCTGCTGACCTGTGTCGCATCCGCGATCGTCGCGGATGTCGTCTGCCGCGCGTGGGGCGTGCATCACACGGCCTATGCGATTCCGTTCGTGCCGGCCGTGTCGGCGACGGGGCTGGCCGTGACGGTCGTCGCGGGCGTGGCGTTCGGCGTGGTCGGGCGGCTGTTCGCGTTCGCGACGCATGCGCTGACCGCGTGGTTCCGCCGCGTCATCCGTTATGCACCGCTGCAGCCGGTGCTCGGCGGCCTGCTGGTCGCCGCGGCTGCCACCGCGTTGAACGTGCCGCAGTATCTCGGCCTCGGCATCCCGACGATCGAGGCCGCGTTTCACGGCCCGTTGCCGCTCTACGACTTCGCGGGCAAGTTCGCGTTCACCGTCGTCACGCTCGCGTCGGGGTTCAAGGGCGGCGAAGTGACGCCGCTGTTCTACATCGGCGCGACGCTCGGCAACGCGCTCGGCCAGGTGCTGGCGCTGCCGGTGCCCGTGCTCGCGGGGCTCGGCTTCGTCGCGGTGTTCGCGGGCGCGGCCAACACGCCGATCGCGTCGACGATCATGGCGATCGAACTGTTCGGGGCGGATATCGGCGTGTATGCGATCGTCGCGTGTGTCGTTGCGTATCTGTTCTCGGGGCACGCGGGGATTTATCGTGCGCAGCGCGTGGCGGTGGGCAAGGGCGCACAGGCCGAAGCCGAATGATGCGGGCGAGGCAATGCGTCGCGGTGCTTGCGGGAGGGGGAAGGTGTCGTTGCTGGTACATCTGATCGGCCCGGGCGGCGCCGGCAAGACCACGGTCGGCGCGATCGTCGCGGAGCGCCTGAACTGGCGGTTCGTCGATGTGGATCGATGTTTCCTGGCGGAGCACGGGAACATCGCCGATTTCATCCGGGAGCGCGGTTATGCCGAATATGCGTCGCACAACGTCCGGCTGTACGAGCAACTCAAGCGTGACCTGTCGGCGCCTGCGATCTGCGCGGTGTCGTCCGGGTTCATGCTGTATCCGGACGATGTCGCGCCGGCCTATCCGGCACTTCGCCGTGACATCGAGGAGGACGGCTTGACCGCGCTCCTGTTGCCTTCGTTCGATCTCGAACGCTGCGCGAAAACGGTCGTGGCCCGGCAAATGTCCCGGCCTTATCTGAACGCGAACGAAGCCGACGAGATGCGCAAGATCCGCGACCGGTTTCCCGCCTTCATGCGCCTGAACTGCAGGCGGTTCTCGAGCGACGGCACGCCCGACCACGTGGCGGGCGACATCGAACGCTTCATCGTGGCGTCGATGCCGTCGAGTGAACACGATCCGTGTCCGGTCGCGGGCGGCGGCCCGACGCATCCATGCGGCACCCGCGGTGCCGGAAACCGGGAGCACGACATTCGATGACGCTGGAAGACTTTCTGATCGAAGCGCGGCGCCTCGCCAGGCCATGCCGTCAATATCGCTTCGCGAGTGGCGGGGAACCCGTCACCGGCTACTGGCATGGCGTTGAAGCAGGCGCGCCGTGCGTCTCCGTCGAGCGGGACGGCACCTGGCTGAACGTGTATCTCGACGAGGGCGGGACATCGGGCCGCGCGGAAACCGCCGCGCAACCCGTCCGGTCGGACCGCCCGCTGTGCCGATCCGACGCTACGTCGCTCCCGCCGGTCGAAGCGGTGTTCCGCTTCGGCTCAGCCGCGATCGACGCCTATCTCGACGCGCACGGCTGGCAACGCGACTGGGGATTCAACAGCAACTTCAAGGGCATCGCGGCACACGACTACGAGCGTGAGTGGATGGCGCAATGCCCGCTCTACACGGGCGGGGCGGTCGCCGTCGCGGGCGGGTGGAACATGCGCTGGCCCGACGACGACGAACCGGTCGATCTCGATCTCGTCCTCTGGACGTTCGAGGAAGCGGAGCCGTGGGTCGAGGTGTTTTGCGACGGCGGCCGGTACTCGGTGATCCAGCGGATCACCTAGCGCGCCGGCAACCGTTACTGCTTCGGCAGGCGCGCGACATGGCGCGCCAGCAATTCCTCGATATCGATGCCCTTTTCGGCCAGCAACGCCGTGACGACACCGTTCAGTTCGCCGAGCGTTTCCTTGACCGATTCCCGGATCGTGTCCACGACCACCTGCGTGCTGCGCTCGATCTCGATGTTGACCGTGTCGTTGACGCCCTTCGCATCGAAGGTCGTGGCGCGTCGCGTTTCGGGAATCAGCCAGACATCGAACCAGCCTTCGTCGCGGTTGACGTCGGACACCGTCAGGCTGCAGCCGTTGATCGCGATATAGCCCTTTGCGAACACGTACCGCTTGAATGCGTCCGGCACGCCGATGCGCACCATCCGGTTATGCTCGGACGATGCGATGTGCCGGATGGTCCCGGTGAAGTCGACATGGCCGGACAGCGGATGCCCGCCGATCTCCGCGCCGTCCTTCGCGGCCCGCTCCACGTTGATCCGCGCGCCTGTCGTGAGGTCGGCCAGCGTGGTGATTTTCAGGCTCGGCAGCATCACGTCGAAGTCGATCAGTTCCGGCGAATGGATGGTCGTCACCGTCAGGCAGACGCCGTCGACCGAGACGCTGGCGCCGATCTCGATGTCGTCGGTAAACCGTTCCGGGAATTCGATGCTGAAGGTTCTCAGTTCCCCGTGGTCGGCGATGGTCTTGATGGTGGCAACGCCCTGGACAATTCCTGTAAACATGGTCGATCCCTTGTCGCAAACTTGCTGGCCCACATGATAAGGGATACCGGAAGAGGCGGCCTGGCGGCGCGCGGCTTGCGGAGGGGCGGGCGGAATTCGCGGCCGAAAAAAAGGCCGTGCACCTGGCACGGCCTCGATCCGGATCCATTTGTCGACGCGCGCCGGCGGTGATGACCGCACCACCGGCGCGCGTCGCGCCTTTCTTGCGTCACGCCTCGGCCGGCTCGCCGAGCGGCCCGGCATGATTGTCCGCCGTGCGCCGCGGCGAATCGGCGAGCCCCTTCGCGAGTTCGAGCGCCTGCCGCTCGAACAGCCGGCGATAGATGCCGCCGTCGATGCGGATCAGCGCGTCGTGGCTGCCTTCCTCGATCACCTTGCCGCGGTCGAGCACCAGCAGCCGGTCGAGCGCGCGCACGGTCGACAGCCGGTGTGCGACCACCAGCGTCGTGCGACCGACCATCAGCCGCTCCATCGCCTGCTGGATCAGCAGCTCGCTTTCGCTGTCGAGGCTCGACGTGGCTTCGTCGAGGATCAGGATCGGCGCATCGGCGAGGAAGGCACGCGCGATCGCGACCCGCTGGCGTTCGCCGCCCGACAGCTTGATCCCGCGTTCGCCGACCAGCGTGTCATAGCCGTCCGGCAGCGCGGCGATGAAGTCGTGCGCGCTGGCGAGCCGCGCGGCGCGCTCGATGTCGGCCCGGCTCGCGTCGGGGCGTGCATACGCGATGTTCTCGGCGAGCGTACGGTGGAACAGCACGGGCTCCTGCTGGACGATCGCGATCTGGCTGCGCAGCGAATCCTGCCGGACCTGCGCGATGTCCTGGCCGTCGATCGTGATGCGGCCGCCCGACACGTCGTACAGGCGCTGGATCAGCTTGATGAACGTCGTCTTGCCCGACCCCGAGTGGCCGACGAGGCCCACCCGCTCGCCCGGCGCGATGCGCATCGAGAAATCGTCGTACAGCGGCACCGGATGGTTGCCGTAGCGGAACGTCACGTGCTCGAAGCGGATCTCGCCTTGCCCGATCCGGATGGCCGGCGCGCCGGGACGATCGTCGATGCCGAGCGGCTGGCGTTCGAGCGCGACGAGTTCTTCCATGTCGTTGACCGAGCGCTGCAGGTTGCGGATGTGCATGCCGACGTCGCGCAGGTAGCCCTGCAGCATGAAGAACATCGTCAGCGCGAACGCGATGTCGCCGACGCTCGCCTCGTCGTTCGCCCACAGCCGCAGCGCGACGCCGATCATCGCGGCCTGCATCGCGACGAGCATCGCGCCCTGCAACCCGCCGTTGAGCGTGCCGCGCACCCACGTGCGGCGCGTGCGTTGCCGCCACTTGCCGATCACGCGGGCGAGCCGCGCTTCCTCGCGCGTTTCCGCGCCGAATGCCTTCACGACCGCGTTGCAGCTCACGGCATCGGCGAGCGCGCCGCCCATGCGCGTATCCCACAGGTTGCCGAGGCGGGCGGCCGGCGCGACGATGCCGAGCGACACCGCAACCGTCACCGTGATGTACAGCAGCGAACCCGCGCCGACGACGAGCCCCATCACGGGCCAGTGCGTGCCGAGCAGCACGGTTGCACCGACGAGCATCGTGACCGACGGCAACAGCGCGATCAGCACGGTGTCGTTCAGCAGGTCGAGCGCCCAGATGCCGCGCGTGATCTTGCGCACGGTCGAGCCCGCGAAGCTGTTCGCGTGCCAGTCGGTCGAGAAGCGCTGCACGCGATGAAACGACGCGGCCGCGATCTCGCTCATCATCTTCAGCGTGAGCGTGATGATGTTCAGGTAGACGCCTTGTCGCAGCACCGTCGCGCCGAGGCCGAGCGCGGCGAGCGTGCCGAACGCGACGAGGGCCGCATGCCACGCGGCGGCGCGGTCGGTCAGGCCGGTCGACAGCGCGTCGACGAGGCGGCCGGCGAACAGCGGCGTGAGCACGTCGGCGAGCGCGGCGAGCAGCGCGAGGCTCGCGACCGTGGCAGTGCGGGCCGGCTGCTTGCGCCAGTAACGGAAGGTGAAGCCGAAGACGGCCTGGAATGCCTGGCCGCCCAGATGGGTGGTTTTTCTGGTCATTTATCGTTGCCCGGCGCATCGCGCGACGGGGCTTTCCGGTTGGGCGAACATCGAAAACGCAACAGCCGGGCCGCGCGGAAACCGTGCGGCGAAACGAAACGGGCTGTCGGGAAACGGCGCGGCTGACGGGTTAGCAGAAAACTCGGGAGCCGGCGCGGACGGCGGGCTGGATCAGCTGCGCCGTGGGACCACGTTCGGGAAGGTTGCTGGCATTCGGAACATCTGCACCTCCCCTGAAGTGAACGGTTGAAAGGACGCCGAAAAGACGTGGAAAGATTCTATCAGCAGTGCCGCGCGCCCCGCAACGTCTGACGAATGCCGCGTTGCAGCGTCGATACGGTTAGTATTCAGGGCTTCGGCCCTTCTTTTGCGGGCCTTCCACAGTGCGGCAGCGCAGGGGCCGGCACACGCATCGATTACACTTCGACGTTTGCGGCGCACCGCGCCGCGGCCCTCGCAGATTCACCACGATACATTCCTGAGGAAACGATGAGCGACGTTCAGCAAGGCATCCTGACCCCGATCGATACGGCGGCCCGATACCTCACTTTCACGATGTCGAACGACGGCAATGTGGCGGCGGCGCTGGCCGCGCTGCGCGAGATCGTCGACGGACGCGACACGGTCGTCGGGTTCGGACATGCGCTGGCGGCGCACCTCGGTCACCCGGTGCCGGGCCTGACCGGATTCCCGGCGTTCGCGGTGAAGGACCGCACGCTGCCGGCGACGCCGGCCGACGTGTGGGTCTGGCTGCGCGGCGACGATCGCGGCGAGATCGTGCTGCGCGCGCGGGCGATCGAACGCGCGCTGGCGCCGGCGTTCGCGTTGCAGGATGCGGTCGACGGTTTCCGTTATTCGAACGATCGCGACCTGTCCGGCTACGAGGACGGCACCGAGAACCCCGAAGGCGACGAAGCCGTGGCCGCGGCGATCGTGACAGGGCAGGGCGCGGGGCTCGACGGTGCGAGCTTCGTCGCGGTCCAGCAATGGCTGCACGACTTCGAGCAGATGGAGCGCATTCCGTCGGGCGACATGGACAACATCATCGGGCGCCGCCGCTCGGACAACGAAGAACTCGACGACGCACCCGAGTTCGCGCACGTGAAGCGTACCGCGCAGGAAAGCTTCGAGCCCGAAGCGTTCATGCTGCGCCGTTCGTCGCCGTGGTCGGACGCGCGCCGCGCGGGGCTCTACTTCGTGGCGTTCGGCTGCTCGTTCCGCGCGTTCGACGTGCAGATGCGCCGGATGAGCGGCGCGGAAGACGGGATCGTCGACGGCCTGTTCCGCTTCACGCGGCCGCTGACGGGCGCGTATTTCTGGTGCCCGCCGATGAAGGACGGCAAGCTCGACCTGTCCGCGCTCGGACTGTAAGCGCCTGACGGGAGCGACGAACGGGGGGCCGCGCATCGTGCGCGGCCCCCGTTTCCTTTTGCGCGGCGATTTGCGCGGTGATCTTGAGTCGTGTGCGTTGCGTGTCAGTTCAACGTCGTGTCGATCCGCGTGCCGCGCTTGATGAACTGCGTGACCGGCGTTTTCTCGCAGATTTCGGCGAGGCGCTGGCGTTGCGCATCGTCGAGCGGGCCGTCGAGCGTCACGACACGGCGCACGTACTGCGTGCCTTCGCGATCGGCATGCAGCTCGGTGCGCACGCCGATACGCGCGGCCGGCCACGCCTTGCGCTGCATGTACATGCGCAGCGTCGCGGCCGTGCATTGCGCGAGGCCGGCCAGCACGAATTCATAGGGCGCCGGCCCGCGATCCTGGCCGCCCTCGCGTGGGGCTTCGTCGCCGGTCAGCGCGTGGGTGCCGGCCTGAAGCTGGACGACGTAATCGGGCGCATCGGCGTCGAGGACGGCGGCGGCGTGGATGAGCGACATGGCAAGTCTCCGGTCAGCGGGAAAAGGAAAAAGGGAGTCGGAAAGTGGAAAGTGGACGCCGCGCGGCGGCGCGCAGCCGTCAGCATACCGCTCCGATGGCAATGGCGACGGCGATGGCGCGCGCGATGCGGCTACGCGTCCGCGCCGCCGGCACTGCTGCGCACGAGCGCGGCGATGCGCTCGCGTACCCACTGGTGCGCGCGATCGGCGTCGCGCGATTCGTGCCAGTACGCGAGGAGCGGGAACGGCTTGAGCCGCAACGGCAGCGGCCGCACGACGATCGGCAGCATCGCGGCCATCCGCAACGCATAGGTGTGCGGCAGCGTGACCAGCAGGTTGCCGGTCGCGGCGATCTGGCACGCGGCGAAATAGTGCTGACAGGTGAGCCGGATATCGCGAAAGCGGCCGTCGTTGCCGAGCAGCACGTCGAGCGATTGCGGCTCGCCGAGCGACGACACCGCGACATGCTGCGCCGCGAAATAGTCGCCGCGCCGCAACGGCTCGCGCGCAAGCGGATGATCGCGGCGCAGTGCGACGACGAGCGAATCGTCGAGCAGGTGTTCGGTGGCGATGCGCGGGCCGGTCGGCACGCGGCGATCGACGGCGAGATCGAGATTGCCCGATGCGAGTTCGCGTTCGATCCCGGCTACCGCGATGCGACGGCTCACGAGCCGCAGGCCCGGCGCTTCGTCGGCGAACGCCGCGACGATCCGCGGCAACGCGATCGATTCGAGCACGTCGCGAATGCCCACCGCGATGCTCAGGTCGAGCGTCGCGGGATCGAATGCCGACGGCGCGCGCGCGGTGCCTTGCAGACCCTTCAGGTGCAGTTGCACGTCCGTGATGATCGAGCGCGTGCGTTCGGTTGCGACAACACGGTTGCCCTGGCGCACGAACAGCGGATCGTCGAAATGCGCGCGCAGCCGGTTGAGCGCGTGCGTGACGGCCGGCTGCGTGAGATGCAGCGCGCGGGCGGCCGCGCCGATGCCGCCATGCACGTAGACGGCGTCGAGCACGCGAAACAGGTTCAGGTCGAGACGATGGTCGGCGGGCACGGGGCGCGGGTGGCGTGGTGAATGGTGGAGCGATTCTAAAGGATGCGCAGGCAACGGATACCCAGGCTTTCCTGCGTGGCGATCGACGGTATTGAATACATGGGGATATCGTTTGCGCCGATATTCGACTGTGCATTTATCCGGATACCCGACGCAATTCGTCGTCGTGAAAATGCACGGATTTCGATGTACACAATCGTAACAATTGGCGATATCGGCCCGTGCAATTCCGCACCGGCCCGCCAGCAACCCCTGGCAGCCTGTAGTAATCCGCCATCATGCTGTCCACGTCGGCCATTTCGCGCCAAAGCCGCGACCCGTTCGGCTAAGATGCCGTCGCTTCATATTTCGGGATAGCCGTCCTGTCGCACGCATTCAAACCAAATATAAGCCTGACAGTTCGACGGTATTAGAAGAAGTCGAAACAAGTCGGGGGCTTGGCCAGTGAATGCAGCAGATCAGAGGTGGGTCGTTATCTATTTGAGTACGGGGTTTTCGTTGGCCCAGGCCGCGCGTATCGGCGAGGCTTTCAATCTGGCGAATCGCCTGCACGCACACAGTGCCGACTATCAGTTGAAGTACGTATCCGAAAGCGGGGGGCTGTTGCAGTCGTCGTCCGGCGTGAGCATCGCGGCCGATCCGCTCGGCGACGAGCACGGTCGCCGCGCGCTCGCGTTCTTTCATCTTCACGGCGACCGTGCGGCCGTCAACTGGGACGACGCATTGCAGCGCCGCCTCACCGACATCCGCCGTCATGCGCGCTGGATCGTCGACGCGATGGACCTGCCGACGCTCGCGGCCATGCAGCGACCGTCGACGGCGATCGAAGGGCGGCCGGGCCGGGCCGGCCGCCGGGTCGCCACGACGGTCGAGTTGCCGGCCGGGGAAGCCGACGTGTTCGCCGCGGTGCTCGACATGTTCCGCGTCGATCTCGGCGACGGCGCCGCGCAGGAGATCGCCAGCAACATGCTGCGGCCGGTCGAGCAGCGCTATGCGCAGTCGATGTGGGCCTTTCGCGAGCTGAGCGCGAGCCCGTCGATCCGGATGTCGGCGCAGCGGCTGCGCGCGCAGAGCGTGAACCGCATCTCGATCGCGAACGCCGCGCAGGCCGCCGCGATGAGCGAGCGCAATTTCCTGCGGCGCTTCAAGAAGGAGATCGGCGTGACGCCGACCGAATTCGTCCAGCACGTGCGGCTCGAGCGCGCCTGCCACATGCTGGTCCACACGACGCTGCCGGCCGACAAGGTCGCGCGCCGCACCGGGTTCGGCAGCGGCGAGCGGCTCGCGAAGCTGTTCCGCCAGCGCATGCTGATGTCGCCGACCGAATATCGCGTCTCCGAGCGTGAAAGGATCCTCACTCGCGGCGCCCCGCCGGCCGATGCGCACGGGGAGGCCTGCGACGGCGCCGGGGGGCAATGCGCCCCGTGCGCCGCCGCGCGGGAAAAAACCGGACGGATACCCGTAGAATCGTCCTGTCGCGATTTCGATTCCCGGTTTCCATGTCCTTCCTCCCCACCACTGCCACCGCCCCTTTCTGCCCGTCGGAAGTAAAGGGCAGCATCACGATCGATGCCGGCGCGCCGCGCTGGCAGAAGCTCAAGCGCTTCTTCGGCCCCGGCCTGCTGGTCGCGATCGGCTACATGGATCCAGGCAACTGGGCGACCGACATCCAGGCCGGCTCGCAGTTCGGCTATTCGCTGCTGTGGGTCGTCGCGTTCTCGAGCCTCGCGGCGATCTTCCTGCAGATGCTCGCGGCGCGGCTCGGCCTCGTGGCGGGCAGGGATCTCGCGCAGGCCAGCTACGACCGCTACGGGCGGTTCGGTCGCATCGTGCAGTGGGTGACCGCCGAAGTGTCGATCATCGCGTGCGACATCGCGGAAGTCCTCGGCTGCGCGCTCGCGTTCAAGCTGCTGCTCGGCGTGCCGCTCGCGTGGGGGATCGTGCTGACCGCGCTCGACACGGTGATCGTGCTCGGCCTGCAGGGCAAGGGGTTCCGGCAGATCGAGGCGATCGTGCTCGCGCTGATCGCGACGATGGCGTTCTGCTTCGTCGCGCAGGTCGCGATCACGCCGCCCGACTGGCACGCGGTGGCCGGCGGGCTGGTGCCGGGCGATCCGGGGCACGACCGCAAGGACGCGATCGTGCTCGCGCTCGGCATCGTCGGCGCGACGATCATGCCGCACAACCTGTACCTGCATTCATCGGTCGTGCAGACGCGGCGGGTGGTCGGCGGGGCGCGCGGGGTGATCCGCGACACGCTCGCGCTGGTGCGCATCGATACCTGCGTGTCGCTGTTCGTCGCGATGCTCGTCAACGCGGCGATCCTGATCGTCGCGGGCGCGGCGTTCCATGCGACGGGCCAGCACAACGTGACCGACATCGAGCAGGCCTACAACCTGATTACACCGATCGCGGGCGGCGCGGCCGCGCTGCTGTTCGGCATCGCGCTGCTCGCGTCGGGGCAGAGTTCGACGCTCACCGGCACGATCGCCGGCCAGGTGATCATGGACGGCTTCCTGCATACGAAGATTCCGTGCTACCAGCGCCGGCTGATCACGCGCGGGCTCGCGCTCGTGCCCGCGCTGATCGGCGTGCTGTGGCTCGGCGACGGTTCGGTCGGGAAACTGCTGGTATGGAGCCAGGTGCTGCTGAGCCTGCAGCTGCCGTTCGCGATGTGGCCGCTGATCCGCTCGGTCAGCGATCGCAGCACGATGGGCGAGCACACGATCGGGCGCGGGATGCAGGCCGCCGCGTGGGCGCTGTTCGTCGTCATCACCGGCACGAACCTGCTGCTGATTACCGGTGTCGCGGGCTGATACAGCCTGTCACAGGCTGACACAGTCGCGCGGCGCGCATGCGGTAAACTGCGGCCTTTCGATCGTCGTCCGAAGTCCGTTATGTGGAGTGAAATCAGCAACATCGGCGATGCCGCGCTGACCTTGCCGATCGCGCTGACCTGCGCGGCCTGGCTCGCGCTGACCGACTGGCGCCTCGCCGCCCGCTGGGGCGTGCTGCTCGCCGTCGGCATGAGCGTCGTCGGCGCCACGAAGATCCTGTATGCCGGGTGCGGCATCGAGCTTCCGCAATTCGATTTCCGCGTGATCAGCGGCCACACGATGCTGTCGACGTCGGTGTGGACCGTCGCGCTGTCGATGCTGTGGCAGGCGTTCCGGACGGGCAAGGTGCCCGGCATCGCGGCCGGGCTGGCCATCGGCGCGGTCACGGCCGTCGCACGCGTGTTCGATCATTCGCATACCGTTCCTGAAGTGATCGTCGGCTGGATGCTCGGTGCGCTGGTCGCGCTGGTGTTCCTGCGCGGCTACGACGGTGTGCGGCAGTGCGCATTCTCGCCGCGCGTCGCGGCCGTCTGCCTGCTGCTCGTGTCAGGCATCGCGTACGGGCACCGCGCGCCGTTCCAGCAGATGATCGACACGCATTCGCCGCAACTCTGCGCGTTCGTGCGCGCGCCGTCGGGCGACGGTTTCTGACGGTCGCCGGCCGCGGTGCGCCGGCGCCGCTTTCCTGCCGATTTCCTGCCGCATTCGCCCGGCGGTCGCGCGATTCCTCGCCGCCCGTTTCCCGATTGCTTCCTCGCCTGCGCGGAACTCGACCCTCGCCGTTACACGATTCGACGAACCGGCCGGTCTGCGTGACCGGCCGCGCCGGCTTGCGCGTGCGTGCCGTCACGCGAAGGTCATGAGTCGAGCCTATGACCGGGCATAACGAAGATTCATTTCATCGATCGGCGGCATTCGCGTACGCTGGCTGTCGTTCAACCGGGGCAGGCTGCCCGGCGTGTCCGGCGCGCGTCACGCTCATCTCGATATACTCGCGGAAACCGTGCGGTGCCTCGTGATGGCGACGCACGGTCAACCGGCCCGCGCTGGCGGGAACCGGCACGGAACATCCGTCGCGGCAGCGTTCCGCGACGACGATTCACGATAGGAGATGGTCACATGACAGTCGTTTCTTCGCGCCTTGCCGGCAAGTGCGCATACATCACGGGCGCCGCGGGCGGCCTCGGCCGCGCGATCGCGCGCCGGATGGTCGAGCAGGGCGCGCGCGTGTTCGTGACCGACATCGCCGACGCGGCGGTGCTCGACGCGTTCGCGCAGGAACTCAACGCGGGCCATGCGACGCCGGTCGCGTTCGCCGCGACGCAGGACGTGCGCGACGAGGCGCGCTGGCAGGCGCTGCTCGCGCAGGCGGTCGACGCGATGGGCGGGCTGTCGGTGCTCGTCAACAACGCGGGCGTCGGCTCGATCGGCTCGCCCGCGCAAATCGAGCTGGACGAATGGCGGCGCGTGATGGCGATCAACGTCGAGAGCATCGTGCTCGGCTGCAAGCATGCGCTGTCGTATCTGGCGGAAAGCCATCCCGCATCGATCATCAACATCTCGTCGGTCGCCGCGTTCAAGGTCGAGCCGGATTTCACCGCGTACAACGCGTCGAAGGCGGCCGTCGCGTCGCTCACGAAGTCGGTCGCGATCGACTGCGCACGCCGCGAGCTCGACGTGCGCTGCAACTCGATTCACCCGGCGTTCATCCGCACGGGCATCGTCGAGCCGCTGTTCCAGACGCTCGGCGAACGCGACGCGACACGCAAGCTCGCGCGCGGCATTCCACTGCGCCGGCTCGGCGAGCCGGACGACGTCGCGCACGCGGCCGTTTATCTTGCGTCCGACGAGAGCCGCTTCGTGACGGCCGCCGAACTCGTGATCGACGGCGGCATGTGCGCGGTCTGACGCGCATCCCGAACAACAACGACCGGAGGAGTACATCGTGTCCACACCCGTGAACCGCCAACTGCTGCTGAAGACGCGCCCGGAAGGGCGGGTCGGCCGTGAACATTTCTCGCTCGTCGAAGCGCCCGTGCCGGCGCTCGCGGACGGCGAGGTGCTCGTGCGTGTGCTGTACCTGTCGATGGACCCGACCAACCGCGTGTGGATGAGCGACGTGCCGCAGTACCTGCCGCCGGTGGCGATCGGCGAGGTGATGCGCGCGCTCGGCATCGGGCGCGTGGTGGCGTCGCGCAACGCGGGTTTCGCGGAAGGCGATCTCGTGCAGGGGCTCGTCGGCTGGCAGGACTACGCGGTCGTGCCGGCCGACCAGGCCGCGCAGCTCGTGAAGCTGCCCGCGCAGTCGGGCCTGCCGCTGCCGATGCTGCTCGGTGCGTGCGGGATGAGCGGACTGACCGCGTATTACGGGCTGACCGACATCGCGCCGGTGCAGCCGGGCGAGACGCTCGTCGTATCGGCGGCAGCCGGTTCGGTCGGCTCGATCGCCGGCCAGATCGGCAAGATCCACGGCGCGCGCGTGGTCGGTATCGCGGGCGGAGCGGACAAGTGCCGCTACCTGACCGAGACGCTCGGCTTCGATGCGGCCGTCGACTACAAGGCCGACGATTTCCGTCAGCAGCTGAAGGCCGCGACGCCGGACGGCGTGCACGTGAATTTCGAGAACGTCGGCGGCGAGGTGATGCGCGCGGTACTGTCGCGGATGGTGATCGGCGGGCGCGTCGCGCTGTGCGGCGTGATCTCGAACTACAACAGCGGCCGTGCGGCGGACGACGTCGGCGTGCTGATCTCGAAGCGGCTGACGATGCGCGGCTTCCTGATCCTCGACTATCGCAAGAGCCGCGAGGCCGTGCAGACGCTCTCGGGCTGGCTGCGCGACGGCCGGCTCAAGGCCGAGGAGACGGTTGCCGACGGTCTCGAAAACGCGCCCGACGTGCTGAATCGCCTGTTCGACGGCGACCATCGCGGCAAGCTCGTGCTGCGCGTCGATCCGGACGCGTGACCGGCCCGCGGCACGGCGTGCGATGTCGTTCGCACGCTGCCGCGAGGGGGTGTCGACCATGATGCGTTCGATCAACCGGGCCTAAGTTTCGGACTTGTCTCATATATTGTCGGGGCGTGTCTCCCTAAAGTGATTGCCAGCAGATGGCGGCGTGACCGACGCGTCACGTCGCCTTTTTTTCTGGTTACACGGAAGAGGAGCGTAAACATGCGAAACGACGCGAAGCGGGCGGCATCGGCGGCGACGCGCAATCGAACGGTGCGGCGCGCCGGTACTGTGCCGAGGATGGCGATCGGGCTTGGTGTTGCGCTTGCGACGTCGAGTGCAATGGCGGCCGGGCATGCCGCGCCGGGCGGTATCGTGCGGTTTGCCGGCGCGCTCGTCGATCTCTACGACGTGACGCTCGACGCGCGGTCGGGCGTGGTGGTCCCGGGACGCGAGGTGGAGAGCGGCGGTGCGGTGGCCACACTGCGGTTCGATGCACATGGCCGGCGCTTGCCGGGGGCTCATGTGGCGCTGGTCGGGCCCGACGGCGCGCCGTTCGTACCGGATGCCGCGTCGGGTGTGCGCGCAACGTGGCGCGATGCGCGCGACGATCGAAGCGTGCCGCTGGTATCGGGCCGCCCGTATCGCGTGGGTCCGTATGGCGGCGTGATGACGCTCGCGGCGGATGACGCGACGGGCGCCGTGGCGCCCGTCGTGATCCGCATTCGTCATCCGTGACGGCGAATGTCCGCAGGGGCGTGGCACGCGGCCACGCGTTGCGTCATTCGCCCTGTTCGGCGCGTGCGTAGATGTCCCAGCTCGCCATGAACAGCGCGGCGACGAGCGGCCCGATCACGAAGCCGGTGATGCCGAACAGCGCCATCCCGCCGAGCGTCGAGATCAGCACGACCCAGTCGGGCATCTTCGTGTCCTTGCCGACGAGGATCGGGCGCAGCAGGTTGTCGACGAGGCCGATCACGCCCACGCAGAACGCGACGAGGATCGCGCATTTCCACACCGCGCCGATCATCAGGAAGTAGAGCGCGGCCGGCACCCATACGAGGCTCGCGCCGATCGCGGGCAGCAGCGACAGGAACGCCATCAGCGCGCCCCACAGCACGACGCCTTCGATCCCGAGGATCCAGAAGATCAGGCCGCCGAGCGCGCCCTGCACGAGCGCGACCGCGATGTTGCCCTTCACCGTCGCGCGCACGACCGTCGTGAACTTGGCCAGCAGCAGGTTCTTGTGCTCGTCGTCGAGCGGCAGCGCGCGGCGTACGCGGCGGCCGATCTCGCCGCCGTCGCGCAGCAGGAAGAACACCATGTACAGCATCACGCCGAAGCTCACGACGAACTGGAAGGTGTTCTGGCCGATGCTGAGCGCCTGGGTTGCTGCGAGCTGGCTGATCTGCGCGGCGCCATCGGTCAGCTTCTTCTGGATGCCCGGGAGGTTGCTCAGGCCGTATTTCTGCAGCAGGTGCTGGATCGACGTAGGCAGCGCGTGGATGATGTCCTGGAAGTACTGCGAATAGTTCGGCTGCGCGGTCTTGATTTCCTGGTACACGTACGCGATTTCCTGCACGAGCGTCGCGGCGACGAACACGAGCGGCAGGATCACGATCAGCACGATCAGCGACAGCGTCACGAGCGCGGCCAGGTTGCGCCGCTTGCCGAAGCGTGCGGCGAGCCACCGCTGCACGGGCTGGAAGAGGATCGCGAGTATGGTGCCCCAGAACACGGCGCCGGAGAACGGCGTGAGAATCCAGCAGAGTCCGACGGTGACCGCGGCCAGCAGGAAATAGAAGAATTTTTGGTGGTCGTGTCCGCTATCCATGGATGACATTCGCGCAGATTGATGCGTGGTTTGATTGAATCTCGTTGCCCCGTGCGCGATCGGTTCGCGATCGTCACGCGTTCCCGGCGCAACGCGCTGCGGGCGGCCATCCGCCGGGCGGCCCGAACCGGAGTATGCCCGCAAAGGTGCCGCCATCATAGCGGCTACGCGCGGCACATGCGAAAACGCCGCGGCCGAGGCCGCGGCGCTGCCGGGAAGCAAACGCGGCGCAACGCCGCGTGCCGCATCGTCAGATGTTGAGCTTCGTGACCTTCGTGCCGTTCACCGACAGGTCGCCCATCAGGCCGGCGTTGGTCAGGATCAGCACCTCGACCGGTGCGGTGGCCGTGTTGGAGTCGACCGCGCCGTTCGCGCCGACCTTCACGACCGCGACCGACGCGTCGGCGCCGGCCGACCAGCCTTCGGACTTGCGGAACGAGTCGAGCGCATCCTGCGTCATGAACAGGAACACGATCGCCTTCGACTGCGCGCCGGCCTGCAGGCCGACCGACAGCGACGACGTGTTGTAGTAGCCGACCGTGCTGCCGCCGACGCGCAGCGCGCCGTTGCCGGACTGGCCGCCGACGATGAAGCCGGCCTGCAGCACGCTCGGGAACACGAGCACGCCGCGCGATTTCGCGACGAGTTCACGCGAGCCCGGCACCGTCGAATAGAGACGCGAGAGCGTCGCGTTGACGCTGGCGTCGATCGACTGGCGCTTCGACGCGCTGGCCGCGGCGCCTTCCGGCTTGTCCGGGGTGGTCGTGCAGCCGGCGAGCGCGAGGCTGCCGAGCAGGACGGCGGCGGCCGCTTTCATGGCAAAGGTCTTCTGCATGGCGTTTCTCCTTCTTTGTCTGATTGATGACGGACGGGGCGGGCGGCGGGACGGCCGGCTCCGTTCAACGGCGGGCAAGGAGCAGGCCCGCAACGAACGCGAGGCCGGCAACGACGCCGGCGGTTTGCCACGGGTTGTCTTGCACGACCTGCGACACGCGTTCGGCGGAATCGCGCAGCCGGGCGGCTGCGCTGCCCGACGCATGGTCGAGCGCGCCGCGTGCTTCATCGAGCCTGGATTGCACGCGCTTGCGCAGCGCGGCGATATCGCCGTCGCCGTCGTTTTTCAGCAGATCTTCGAGTTCATCGACCAGCCCGCGCAGATCGTCGGTGACGTCGGCATGCAGGTCGCGGGCGGCCGAGCGCGTCGTGCGTCCCACGCGCCGGCCCGTGCGACGAATGTCGGACAGGCCGCGGTCCAGCTTGTGTTCGATCGAGTCAGTGAGCGCCATGGTGTTTATCCTCCTTCGATTCAAGGCCAATTTGAAGATAAGACGAATCCCAGCAACTAATGTGATTCGCTTGGCCCGGTTGAGTTTCGAGACAAATTTTCAATTCGTTGGCGGAATTGCCTGGAAGCCCCGCCACGCGGGGCCGCGAGAAGATTGAAAAAAATTCTCAAATGGGCGAAACGCGTGCAACAAGAAGCGATACGAAGTGAATGTCCGGTAAATATGGCGTCGCCCGGGGTGCCAGGTAAATAGTGCCATTGCAGGCGATGGGCTGATGCAAATGCACTAATCGACGCCGTACGGGCGAGCAGGGTTTGTGCCTGCGACCGGCATTCGCGGGCCGTTGTCCAGTGCGAGGTCGACGACGACGGGATCATGGTCCGACGATCGATACGCGTCGGGTGCGTAATAGGACGACCGAACTGCGGCCGTTTTGTAATCGGGCACGGGTTGCAGTGCAAACGGCTCATCGGCGTTGATGTGCCAGACGTGCACGGCTTTGACGCGCGCGGTCAGGGCCGGCGTCGCGAGCGCGTGATCGAGGCTGCCGGCCTCGCCGCGAAATACGTAGCTGTACGCAGCATCGCCGACGAAGCGCGCCACCAGGTTCGCGTAGCCGCGCGACTCGAGCGCGCGAACCGGATCTTCCTTCGCGTAGCTGTTCAGGTCGCCGACCAGCAGTACGCCATCGGCCGCGGCACCGGTCGGCGATCCGGCGAGCCAGTCGGCGATGCGCACGGCGGCCCGCGTGCGCGCCGCGTTCCAGCAGCCCTGGCCGTCCGACCGGTCGAGATCGGCGCCGGTCGCGTCCGGGCAGTTCTTCGATTTCAGGTGATTGACCGCGACCGTCAACGCGCGCGTGCCGCCGATGCGCCGGAATGTCTGCGCGAGCGGCGGGCGATGCCGGCCGCCGAGCGAGACGGTCGCGGCGCGGCCGACCGGCTCGATCGTGCGGCTGTCGTACAGCAGCGCGACCGCGATTGCATCGCGGCCGAGCCGCGCGGTGCCGGGATCGACCGCGCGCCAGCCTTCGCCAAGCCGCGCGGCGAGACGCCGCACGGCGCTCGCGTCGCCGTGGCCGTTGTTCGCGATTTCCATCAGCCCGATCACGTCGGCACGCAGCGCGCGCAATGCCGCAACGATCTTCGCCTCCTGCCGCGCGAACGCGGCGGGCGTTTTCGCTCCTCGGCCGGTCGGGGCATCGAATCCGCCGCCGTGCCCGTCACCATTGAAATAGTTGAATACGTTGAACGACACGATGCGCGCGTCGGCATCGGGATGACGGGCCGGCGCATCGGTACGCGGGTTCGAGGCGGCATCGAAGAGCGGCGCCGCGCCGGCCACCGGTTGCAGCCGCCATGCGCCGTAGCGCAGTTCGAGCACACCCTCGACGCCGCGCACCGTGTAGCCCGCGCGCAGCGTGTTGGCGGCGCTGAGCGCGGGGGGCGGATAGCGCACGGTTGCGGGATCGCGGCGGGTCGAGCCGTCGTCGAGCACGATGCGGTTGAGTGCGTTGGCTGCCGCGAGCGCGGCGGCCTCGGCCGGCGGTGCGATGTGGGTCGGGATGCGCAGCCGGCCGTGGCTGAGGACGACGCTGCCGTAGCGGCCGAGTGCGTGGGTATCGCTGACCGTCAGCGTTTGCGGCAGGCGCACGCGCATGCTTTCATGCGCGGCCAGCACCGATAGCGTGGCGACCGGCAGCGTGAGCGTCGCCGGGGTGACGGTCTGCCCGCGTGCGCAGACGGTCATGTCGCCCGACAGCGTGAATTGCGTCCGGCCGTATCGCTCGTCGACGCGGCCCGTGAGATGCACGAGATCGCCGGCCTTCGCACGCGCGTTCGGTGCGTACACGAACACGCCTTCGGGGACGCCCGGCCGGTGCCGTCGCTGCGCGTCGGCCTGCTGGACGAAGAAGCCGCCCAGGCCGTCGGCACCGGCGAATGCCGCGGTGACGACCGCTTCGATCGAGGTCGTTTGCCCGGCCAGCGGCGACGGGCCGCCGGCGCCGCGGAGGTCGGCAATCGGCGTGGTTGCGCCGCCGCAGCCGGCGCTGACCG
>NZ_QOBB01000133.1:0-19689 GCF_024704855.1 Burkholderia sp. HAN2018
GCAGCGGGCACGGCGGCGCACGCCGATCGCGGCAACGCGGATCGCGATGCGTCGTCCGCGACGCAGGCGGATCACGCGCCCGAGTGGACGCAGCACGTGCGCGTGCAACCGGCCGCCGCGCACACCGATACGCGGCCGGCCGACGAACCGGCGCCGCATGCGGCGCGCGCGCCGACCCCCGACGAACTGCTGAGCGCGTTCTTCGAAGGCGCGGGGCTCGACACCGCGGCCGAATCGCATCAGTGGTCGGCCGAGCAGCTGTACATCGCGGGCCAGTTGCTGGCGCTGTTCGCGAACGGCACGGTCGAGCTGCTGTCGTCGCGCAGCATCCTGAAGCGCGAGGTGAAGGCGCACATGACGATGCTGCTCGATCGCGAGAACAATCCGCTGAAGCTGCTGCCCGACGGCGGCGCCGTGCTGCGGCAGATGTTCGGGCTGCCGCTGCCGGGTTTCATGTCGCCGCAGAGCGCGGTCAGCGACGCGTTCCAGGATCTGCACGCGCACCAGATCGGCATGGTCGCGGGCATGCGCGCGGCGTTGATGGACCTGCTGACGCGCTTTTCACCGCAGCGCCTGCGCGAGCGCGACGACGCGATGCGCTGGTACGAGAAGCGCGTGCCCGTGCTGTACAAGGCGAGGATGTGGGATCGCTACGCGGCGACCCATCGCGACACGGTGTTCGCGATCGAGGACGATTTCGCGTCGGTGTTCGGCAAGGCGTTTCTGGCGGCGTACGACGCGGAAGTGGAAAGCTATCGCGGCAGCGGCAGGCATTGAGCGACGTACCGCGCACCCGCCATCGGTCGCGGGCGATGGGTGCCGGCGGAGGCGTCAGGTGGCCGCACCACACGACGCGACCTTGTTTCGCCCCGTTTCCTTCGCGACGTACAACGCCTCGTCGGCTGCCTTGATCACCGACTCGACCTCCCCTTCCTGCCCGGGCGCCCAGCTTGCCACGCCGATGCTCGCGGTGACGCGCCCGAATTCGCTTTCCGCATGTTCGATCGCCAGTCCGTCGATGGCTGCGCGAATCCTTTCGGCGATCTCCGTCGCACCCGTCGCCGGCGTATCGGGCAGGATCACGACGAATTCCTCGCCGCCATAGCGGGCCGCGGTGTCCGCCGGGCGCCGGATGTTGTCGCCGATGCACCGTGCGACCGCCGCCAGCGCGTCGTCGCCGGCCTGGTGGCCATACGTGTCGTTGTAGGCCTTGAAGCGGTCGACGTCGACGAACAGCAGCGAAAACACCGATCGGGCACGGCGCGCGCGGCGCCATTCGAGATCCAGCACCTCCCCGAACGAGCGGCGATTGTTGAGCCCGGTGAGGCCGTCGGTGCGCGCGAGCATGACCAGTTCGGATTCGGCGCGCATCCTGCGCCGCAGCTGCGAGCCCAGCATGAAGGACAGCACGATGAACGCCGCGCCGAAGGTGGCGACCAGCGCGCCGATCGTGATGGCCCGGTGCCGCCACGCGGCGTAGATGTCCTGCTCCGCCTCGGCGACCATGATGATCAGCGGCAGGTGCGGCAGCGTCTTGAAGTAGTACAGGCGGCGCACGTTGTCGATCGTCGAGGTTTCGATGAACGAGCCTTCCGGTGCCGTCATGAAGTGGCGAAACGTCGGCGCCTTGCTGATGTCGCGACCGATGGTGCGCACGTCGAACGGCTGGCGCATGAACATGATGCCGTTCGTGCCGATCAGCGAAATCGCGCCGTGCGAGCCGAGCGCGAGGCCGGCGAACAGTGTGTGGAAATACTCGAGATTGACCGCGATCATTGCAATGCCGGCGAACGAGCCGTCCGGGTTCGACACGCGGCGCGTCAGCGCGACGCTGAGCGCGCCGCCGCGCAGGCGGGACGCAAAGGGATCGCTGATGTAAAGCCCGGCGTCCGGATTGTCGCGGTGCACCGTAAAGTACTTGCGGTCGCCGAAATTGCCGTGGCGCGGCACGTCGTTTGCCGAATCCAGGATGATGTTGCCGGCGGAATCCAGCACGAGCATCGAGCCGAGAAAATTCGCCGTCATCGCGTGATCGAACAGGATGCCGCGCCGCAGCGCCGGCGGGGCGGCCATGACGTCCGGCCGCCGGAGGCCCTGGATCACCGCCTCGAGCGACAGGCCGTACAGCTCGATGTTGCGTTCGATGTCGCGCTCGGCGACGAGCGCCAGATTTCGCGACGTCTCTCGCGCGCGATCGAGCGCATCGTGACGGCTCTGGAACAACTGCAACACGCAGAGGCCCATCAGCGCGCACGCTATCAAGGTCCCCGCCAGCACAACGTAGTACGGCGCTGCCGACCGCGGATGCATCCGTGTCCTCTCAGATTGGCCCGGCGCTGACGCACCGGTCGTTATGGTTTGTTCTGAATAACCTATACCAAAAAGTACGACTTCCGGGTACGAGGTGCAGTCCTGACTTGCCGGGTTGCGTACGACATGACCTGAGCGGTGTCGCGCGGATCGTGTTCCGCTCGGGCCGGCACCGGGTGCCGGCGCTCATTCACCGAGGGGCGTCGCGTGGTGTGGCGTGTGTGCTGCCGATGACGGAATCGAAACAATCCGTCCGCAGTGGTACGCGTATTGAAATGGCCGTGAGGTTGCCATGCGAATGCACGGCCGGCGGGAGACCGGGCGTGCCGTTGCGCAGTGCGCAACGCGAGTGCCGCCCGGCGCGCGCCGATCGCGCGCGCCGCGCCGGCGGCGCTGCGCACGCGATCGGTCGGCGGTCAGACGGTCGTCAGACGGCCATCACCGTCACCGACTTCGTGACGAGGTACGGTTCGAGCGCTTCCGGCCCGCCTTCCGAGCCGTAGCCCGAGTCCTTCACGCCGCCGAACGGCATTTCCGGCCACGGCGTCGCGGGCTGGTTGATCCACAGCATCCCGACTTCGAGGCGCTGCGTGAGCAGGTGCACGTTCGCGAACGAACGCGTGAACGCGTAGCCGGCGAGCCCGAACGGCAGACGGTTCGCTTCCGCGATCGCGTCTTCGAGCTTGTCGAAACCGCGGATCGCCGCGACCGGGCCGAACGGCTCGTTGTTGAACACGTCCGCTTCGAGCGGCACGTCCGCGATCACGGTCGGCGCGAAGAAGTTGCCTTCCGAGCCGATCCGTTCGCCGCCGGTTTCGATGCGCGCGCCGACCTTGCGCGCGTTGTCGACGACGGATGCCATCGCGGTGAGCCGGCGCGGGTTCGCGAGCGCACCGAGCGTCGTGCCTTCCTCGAGGCCGTTGCCGACCTTCAGCCCTTCGGCATGCTTGACCAGCGCGCGCGTGAATTCGTCGCGGATGCTGTTGTGCACGAGAAAGCGCGTCGGCGAAATGCAGACCTGCCCCGCGTTGCGGAACTTCGCGCCGCCGGCGGCCTTCACCGCGAGCGCGACGTCGGCGTCCTCGGCGACGATCACCGGCGCGTGACCGCCCAGCTCCATCGTCGCGCGCTTCATGTGCAGGCCGGCCATCGAGGCGAGCTGCTTGCCGACCGGCGTCGAACCCGTGAACGTGACCTTGCGGATCACCGGGTGCGGGATCAGGTACGACGAGATTTCCGCCGGATCGCCGTACACGAGGCCGATCACGCCGGACGGCACGCCCGCGTCGACGAACGCGCGCAGCAGCGCGGCCGGCGACGCCGGGGTTTCTTCCGGCGCCTTCACGAGGAACGAGCAGCCGGTTGCCAGCGCGGCGCTCAGCTTGCGCACGACCTGGTTGACCGGGAAATTCCACGGCGTGAACGCGGCGACCGGGCCGACCGGCTCCTTCACGACGGTCTGCTGCGCGCCGAGGTTGCGCGGCGGCACGATCCGGCCGTACACGCGGCGGCCTTCGTCCGCGAACCATTCGATGATGTCCGCCGCCGACAGCACTTCGACGCGCGCCTCGGTGAGCGGCTTGCCCTGTTCCTGCGTCATCAGCTGCGCGATCGCGTCGGCACGTTCGCGCACCAGCGCGGCCGCCTTGCGCATCGTCGCCGCGCGCTCGTGCGCGGGCACCTTGCGCCACGCCTCGAAGCCGCGTTGCGCGGCGGCGAGCGCACGGTCGAGATCGGCGATGCCCGCGTGGGCCACCTTGCCGATCGGCTTGCCGGTCGCCGGGTTCACGACGTCGATCGTCTTGCCGCTCGCGGCGTCGACCCATTCGCCGTCGATCAGCAGTTGCGTATCCGTATAAGTCACGTTAGCCATCCAGACACCCCTACATTGCGTCGATAAACGCGCGCTGCCGCGAACGGCCGCGCGCCGGTTGACAGAAAAAGCCAGGCCGCCGGGGCTGGCACGCACCCGGCGGCGTCGACGGCAGGCACGCCGGCCCGCCATCGTTCCGCATGGCGCCGCGCTCAGCGCGCGGCCGCCGTCGCCTTGCGGAGTTTCGCGACGTCCGCCGCCTGCACGGCCGGCGCGCCGTTGTTCCATCCGGCGCGCATGAAGGTCAGCACGTCGGCGATCTGCCGGTCGTTCAACTGGTTCGCGAACGCCGGCATCGGATAAGCGGACGGCACGCCATCGATCACGAGCGTCTCGCTGCCGTTCAGCGTCACGTTGATCAGCGACGCGGCATCGCCTTCGAGGACGTTCGGGTTGCCGGCGAGCGGCGCGAGCAGCGGCGCGTAGCCGCGCCCGTCCGCGCCGTGGCAATGCAGGCAGTAAGCGTTATACACCTTCGCGCCCGGATCGGCTGCCGGCCGGCCCAGCGCGACCTGCGTCGCCTTCGGATCGTAGCGGTACGGCGGCGCGCCCGTGCCGCCTGCCGCCGGCAGCGATTTCAGGTAACGGGAGATTGCCGCGAGATCGTCGTCCGTGAGGGCCTGCGTGCTGTGGTTGATCACGCTGACCATCGAACCGAACGCGGTCGCATGGCGGTTCGCGCCGGTCTTCAGGAACTGCGCGACCTCGGCCTCGTTCCAGCGGCCGAGCCCCGTGTTGGGCTCGCCGGTCAGGTTCGAGGCGAACCAGTTGTCGATCGGCGCCCCCGACAGGAACGCCGCGCCGCCTTCGTCGAGCGCCTTCTCCTGGAAGCCGACGCCGCGCGGCGTGTGGCACGACCCGCAGTGCCCGAGCCCCTGCACGAGATACGCGCCGCGGTTCCACATCGCGTCCTTGGCCGGCTTGTCGGCGTAAGGCGTCGTGTCGAGGAACACCATGTTCCACAACGCGAGCGGCCAGCGCATGTTGAGCGGCCACGGGATGTCGGACGGCCGGTTCGCCTGCTTCACCGGTTCGACGCCGTGCATGAAGTACGCGTACAGCGCCTTCACGTCCTCGTCCTTCAGCTTCGCGTACGACGGATACGGCATCGCCGGATACAGGTTGTGACCGTCCTTCGCGACGCCCTTGCGCAGCGCGCCGGCGAACTCGGCTTCCGTGTAGCCGCCGATACCCGTTTCCGGATCGGGCGTGATGTTGGTCGTGTAGATCGCGCCCATCGGCGTGACCATCTTCAGGCCGCCGGCGAACGGCGTGCCGCGCGGCGCGGTGTGGCACGCAACGCAGTCGCCCGCTTTCGCGAGGTACGCGCCGCGCGCGACGAGCGCGCTGTCGGCCGGTGCCGTCTGCGCGGCCTGAGCGGCCTGAGCGGCCGGGCCGGCCAGCATGGCGGACAGCGCGAGCAGCGATGCACGGAACGTATTCAGGGTGAGGTTTCGCATGATCGTCGCCTCCCCTCAAGCCGTCTTCAGCTGGTCGCCGACCGGCAGCTTGCGCAGCCGCTTGCCGGTCGCCGCGAAGATCGCGTTCGACAATGCCGCGGCCGTCGCGGCCGTGCCCGGTTCGCCGATCCCGCCCGGCGCTTCGCCGCTTTTCACCAGATGCACCTCGATCGGCGGTGTCTCGTTGATCCGCAGCATCCGGTAATCGGTGAAATTGCTCTGCACGACACGGCCGTCCTCGATCGTGATCTCGCCGTACAGCGCGCCGGTGATCCCGAAGATGATGCCGCCCTGCACTTGTGCCTCGATCGTGTTCGGGTTGACGGACATGCCGCAATCGACCGCGCACACGACGCGCTTGACCTGCACCTCGCCGTTGTCCACCGCGACGTCGATGACGATCGAGAAGAAGCTGCCGAACGCGTGCATCACGGATACGCCGCGCCCTTGCCCCGTCGGCAGCGACGGGCCCCAGCCGGCCGCCTTCGTCGCGACGTCGAGCACGTTGAGCGCGCGCGGCGTCTTGCCGAGCAGCGCGCGGCGGTATTGCACGGGGTCGGTCTTGGTCTGCGCGGCCAGTTCGTCGATGAAGCTCTCGACGACGAACGTGCTGCGCGTCGGCCCGACGCCGCGCCAGAACGCGGTCGGTACGTGGCGCGGCTCCTGGCGCACGTAGTCGATCAGCTGGTTCGGCAGGTCGTACGGCAGGTCGATGGCCACCTCGACCGCGTCGGGATCGACGCCGTGCTGGAACGCGGGCGGCGCGAAGCGCGCGAGGATCGACGAGCCGACGATCCGGTGCTGCCACGCGATCGGCTTGCCGTTCGCGTCGAGGCCGGCCGAGATCCGGTCGTAGTAGTACGGGCGGTACATGTCGTGCTGGATGTCTTCCTCGCGCGTCCAGATCACCTTCACCGGCGCGTTGACCTGCTTCGCGATCTTCACCGCCTGGCCGATCATGTCCGTCTCGAGGCGCCGGCCGAAGCCGCCGCCGAGCAGGTGGTTGTGCACGACGATCTTCTCCGGCGGAAAGCTCGTGAGCTTCTGCACGGTGTCGACTGCCCGCGTCGGCACCTGGGTGCCGACCCAGATCTCGCAGCCGTCGGCGCGCACGTGCACCGTGCAGTTCACGGGCTCCATCGTCGCGTGCGCGAGGAGCGGCTGCTCGTACACGGCGTCGACGCGCGTCTTCGCATCCGCGAAACCCTTGCCGACGTCGCCGTCCTTGCGTGCGACGGCACCCTTGCCGTTCGCCGCGGCCTGCGCGAGATCGGCAACGATGTCCTTTGTCGATACCTTCGCGCCAGCGCCTTCGTTCCACTTCACGACCAGCGCCGATGCGCCGCGCTTCGCGGCCCAGGTGTGATCGCCGACGACCGCGACCGCGTTGTCCGCGCGCACGACCTGGCGCACGCCCGGAATCTTCTTCGCGGCCGTATCGTCGATGCTCGCGACCGTGCCGCCGAACACCGGGCTGTTCACGATCACCGCGTACAGCATGCCGGGCAGCCGCACGTCGAGCCCGAACTGCGCGGTGCCGTCGACCTTCTCCGGCGAATCGAGCCGCTTCGCGGGCGTGCCGATCAGCTTGAAATCCGCCGGCTTCTTCAGCACGACGTCCTTCGGCACCGGCAGCTTCGCGGCGGCGTCGGCGAGCTGGCCGTACGACACGCGTCGGCCGCTCGGCGGATGCTGCACTTCGCCGTTCACCGCACGGCAGGATGCCGGATCGACGTTCCATTGCTTCGCGGCGGCCGCGACCAGCAGCGTGCGCGCGGTCGCGCCCGCGCGGCGCAGCGGCTCCCATGCGTAGCGTACCGACGTGGAGCCGCCGGTGAGCTGGCCGCCGAGCAGCGGATCGAGAAAGAGCTTCTCGTTCGGCGGCGCATGGTCGAGCGTCACGCTCGACAGCGGCACTTCGAGTTCCTCGGCGATCAGCATCGGCAGCGCCGTGTAGACGCCCTGCCCCATCTCGACTTTCGGCATCACCAGCGTGACCTTGCCGGCGCGGTCGATCTGCACGAACGCGTTCGGTGCGAACACGCCTGCGCGCGCGGTTTCATCGCCGTCGCCACCGATCACCGAACGGCGCGCATCGTCGCCTGCCGCCGGCAGGCTGAAACCGAGCAGCAGGCCACCGCCCGCCGCCGCGCCCAGCGACATGCCGAGCTTGAGGAACGAGCGGCGCGACACGCCCGCGCCGGCGGCTTGTCCAGCGGCCTTGCCTGCTTCTATCAGTCCTCGCGACATGTCATGCCTCCTTCGCGGCTTGCTTCACGGCCGCGCGAATCCGGTTGTACGTGCCGCAGCGGCAGATGTTGCCGGCCATTGCCGCGTCGATGTCGGCATCGCTCGGGTTCGGGTTCGATGCGATCAGCGCGGTGGCGGCCATCACCTGCCCCGACTGGCAATAGCCGCACTGGACGACGTCGAGCTCGCGCCACGCCTGCTGGACCTTGTGGCCGGCCGGCGTCGCGCCGACGGCTTCGATCGTCGTGATCTTGCGGCCCGCGACGGCCGCGACCGGCAGCACGCACGAGCGCGCGGCGACGCCGTCGAGATGCACGGTGCACGCGCCGCATTGCGCGATCCCGCAGCCGAATTTCGTGCCGGTGAGGCCGACGACGTCGCGCAGCACCCAGAGCAAGGGCATGTCGTCGGGGGCGTCGACCGTGCGGGTTTCGCCGTTGATGTTGAGGGTGACCATTCAGCCTCCGGGGCCGGTGTATTGGGGAAACGACGCGCATCGCGCGCCGCGCGGGGTTTTCGATTTCGTCGCTGTCTTCGCCGTTGCCGGGCGAGACGGCTGCCGCGCGGCCCGGGGCGGAGCGGGCCGCGGCGTAGGTGCTGCTTCGTTACTCGGCCACGTCGATGCCGGACAGCACCTTGATGACCGCCGGCGCCGCGAACCAGTCGGCCGATTTCACGCGGAATTCGCCGAAATACGGGCTCGCGAGGTGTGCGTCGAACGCAGCCTGGTCGTCGTAGATCTCGTACAGGTGCAGGTTGGGCGAACCGTCCTGTTCGCGGAACAGGTCGTAGCGCCGGTTGCCCGGCTCGGCGCGCGTCTTCGCGACCATGCTGCGCAGCTCGGCTTCGGCGGCCTCCGCGTGTTCGGGTTTCAGGTACAGGGACGCAATCACGTGAAGCGCCATCTTGTCACTCCTTTTGAATCGAAATCGAGCATGCCACAAGCCGGCGTCGCGCGACGCCAGCGTGCAATCGTCATGGTTTGCCGTGCCGTAGTATCAGGCCAGCTCGTCCGGGCCCACGCGCACGACGACCTTGCCGAAGTTCTTGCCGGCCAGCAAGCCGATCAGCGCTTCCGGCGCGTCGGCCAGGTCGGGGACGACGTCCTCGAGCGTCTTCACCTTGCCCTGCGCGACCCATTCGCTCATCTCCTTCAGGAACGGTGCATAACCGGTCGCGTAGTGGTCGAGGATGATGAAACCCTGCATCCGGATGCGCTTGCGCAGGATCGTGCCCATCAGTGCCGGCACGCGATCGCGGCCGGTCGACACCGCGGTGTCGTCGTATGCCGCGTCGTTGTAGTGCGCGATGATTCCGCATACCGGCACGCGCGCGTGATTGTTGAGCAGCGGCCACACCGCGTCGAACACGGCCCCGCCGACGTTCTCGAAATAGACGTCGATGCCGTTCGGGCATGCGTCCTTCAGCTTCGCGGCGAATGCCGGGTCGCGGTGATCGACGCACGCGTCGAAACCGAGCGTATCGGTCACGTAGGCGCACTTGTCGGCGCCGCCCGCGACACCGATCACGCGGCAGCCCTTCAGTTTGGCGATCTGGCCGACCACCGCGCCGACCGCGCCGCTCGCCGCCGCGACGACCACGGTTTCGCCGGCCTTCGGCTCGCCGATTTTCAGCAGCCCCGTGTAGGCGGTGAAGCCCGGCATGCCGAGCACGCCGAGTGCATACGACGGATGCGCGACGTCGCGGCCGAGCGGAATCAGGTCGCGGCCGTCGGACAGCGCATAGTCCTGCCACCCGGCGCCCGCGACCACGAGGTCGCCTTCGCGGAACGCGGGCAGGTTCGACGAGACGACCTGGCTGACGGTGCCGCCGACCATCGGCTGGCCGAGTTGAGCCGGCGGCGCATAGGACGGCGCATCGCTCATCCGGCCGCGCATGTACGGGTCGAGCGACAACCAGACCGTGCGCAGCAGCACCTGGCCGGCACCGGGCGTCGGCACGGCACCGGATTCGGTGCGGAAGTTGCCCGGCGTCGGTGCGCCGACCGGGCGCGAATTCAGGACGATCTGGCGGTTTGCGGTCTTGCTTTGCGGCATGTGAGCCTCCGTCAACAGGAATGGACGTGCTTCGTGGGCACGAGCGGATCAAGGGTGGAGCAGCGGAGACGCCCGCATGCTGCAACGTCGGCGGTCGGGCCGTCGCGGCTGCGTGCGGGCGCTTGAAACAATGGGGAACAGCGTAACGCGGCGTGGCACGTTCGTCATACTTGCTTGAGTAGACCAGTCGTCTAGAGTCAGGACAAAAACAAGGCGCGCCGATGCGCGCCCGGGTTACGACTGTGCGCCGCCATGCTCGGCCGGCGGCAGGTTCAGCATGCGCCGCGTTTCGACCATCGCCCTCTCGAGCGGCTTGCGGTCGCGGTGAATCTTTTCCAGCAGCGTCGCGCCCAGCCACATCTCGTAGAGGATCGCGGCCGTGTGCGACGGATCGGCGATCCCGCTCAGCGAGCCGTCGGCCAGTCCGGCCTCGATGCCGCCTGCGAGCCGCTCGATGATCTGGCTCGTGCCCTGCCGCAGCACCGCGCGCATCGCTTCCGACAGGTCCGACACTTCCGCGCCGAGCTTCACCGCGAGGCACTTGCCTTGCGGATCGTCCGCGCATTGCGTGTGCAGCCAGTTGCGCCAGTACGTCATCAGGCGCTCGGCGCCGGTGCCGGCCTGATGCTTGAGCAGGTTGTCGAGATGCGCGTGATAGCTGTCGAAATACGCTTCGAGCAGCGCTTCGCCGAATGCCTCTTTCGAGCCGAAGTAATGGTAGAACGAGCCCTTCGGGATGCCCGCCGCAGCGAGAATCTCGTTCAGGCCGACCGCCGAAAACCCCTTGTGGAGCATGATCGGCTTGGCGATATTCAGGATGTGCTGGCGGACTTCGGCGCCCGAAGATGCATTCATGGTGGCGTATGTTAGCAACGATTAGACCGGTCGTCTAGCGGCGTCGATCCGGCATGTTGAGCGGCACTTTACCCGATCCCCGCCGGGCCCCCAAACGTTGTGCCGGCCTTCCTTTCCCCCGCTCCGCGTTGCCGCGCACGCGGCGTCACGCGCACGACCCGGTTTCGTCGCGGGCGTTTCATCGAGCTTCCGCATAACTCGTGGAATTTGGGCCTCGACACGCGCTCCCTGGCTGTCCAACCACGCGCGAAGCTGTTGCAAACCGATATCTCGATCACGGTAGCGACAGAGCATATTCCGAATACCCGGATCCATGATGTTCAAGCTCATTTCTCTACCGGAATAATCCAGTCGTCAGATCACGATTTTGTTGTTCCCATGGACTGATTTTGTCCACCGGAGCCGACGCTGCCGTCGCGGTATATGGCAAGTTGACCGGTAACGTTGGGTGGGTGGGCGATCGGGGGTGTAGTCGTCTCGTTTGCCTGCTTGCCGGCGGTTGGTGTGCATCGCCTTGGCTGATGCACGCTCGCAGCCGCGCCGTCAGCGCGGCGCTTCGTCAGCACGCTTTCGCGTGCGTGCCCGTCGCTCGTCCCGTTGCGCGGCCGGTGCCGCCTTGGCACCGCGCAGCGGCGCGCGGCGCGCGAGCCCCGTCATCTCGCGCCGCAGCGCATCGAGTTCCTTGCCGCGCGCCGCATCGGTCGCCTGCGCGGAGTCGAGCTGCCCCTGAAGCACGCCGCATCGATGCAGCGCGTCGCCCAGTTGCGCCTGCAGCGCGGCCACGTCTTTTCGCTGCTGCGCATCGCGCTGCTCCGTGCGCGATGTCACGGCATCAAGCTCCTTTTGCAGTCGCGCGGCGGCGAGCCGCTCTCGATCGATCTCCTGGAGCGCCCGCTTCTCCGACGCACGCAAGCGTTCCTCGGCCCGGCCGGCGTCGTCGCGTAACCGGTCGAGCTGGGTGGTGAAATCCGCGCGGGCCTGCGCGAGTGCACGGTCGCCTTCCGCGTTGTCGGCCGTCAGGCGCTCGATGTCCGCTTGCAGCGCTTGCCGCGATGCTTCGTCGGCTGCCCTCGCCTGCTCCAGCTCCTGAATGCGCACCTGCGCGGCCAGCAGCGCGGCCGTGCGTTGTTCCAGCGCGGTTTCGGTGCGGGCCAGCTCAGCCTGCAGCGCCGCGACTTCCGCCTTCGCCGCCGTCCGCTCGGCTTCGACTTCCGCTCGCAATGCGTCGAGCGCGGCGGCCGCGTCGGCGCTCGACCGATTCCATAGCGCCGCGACGAGTTCGCCGGCGGCCGCCTGCAGATCGGCCGGCAGGTCGGGATGCTCGATACGGACGCGGCTCTTTTCCCGCAACTCGGCCCAGAACTCGCCGAGCACGGCCGTAGGCGTGCTCATGCTGCCCTTGCGAACGAGCTGGTACAGGCGGTTCGCGGTGGGTGTGATGCCGAAGCGGAAGAACAGCAGCGCGCAGGCTTCGCGATACAGCTCGCGGGTTTTCGGGAAGTCGGCCTTGAGGCGCTCGATTTCGGCGGTCAGGCGGGATTCGTCGGCGGCGAGATCGGACATGGCGGGTTTCGGTGGCAATTTCGTCAATAATATAACGTAAACCGTTAAAAATACAATTATGTCGATTTATTTATTTGACATTATTTCTATAATGTCGAGATCGTGGAATATCGGTATGTCCCCGCCGGTATGCGGCGCGCGGCCGTCGGCCAGTACGGTGCTCGCCCGGTGGCGTCAAGCGCGCTGCTTCAGCAGCCCTGCCAGAAGGGTCAGTGCTTCCGTCAGATCGTCGAACGACGGGCCGCCGAGGCAAAGTCGGATTCCGCTCGCCCGATCTTCCGGGTTCACCATCATGGATTCCGGAGGGGTCAACTTGATATGCATCGCTGCAGCGACGGATGCGACACGATTGGCAGCATCGCGCTCCATCGGCAGCCAGGCGTTGTAGGCGCCGGGATGCGAGACCAGTTCGCTCGCGCCGAGCAGAGAGATGGCCAGATTGGATCGACGCCGCGCCTCATGGTGCAGATCCCGCTGGATCGAGGAGATGACGTCGGTGGCCAGCCATTCCTCAACCACTGCGCAAGAGAGCGGCGACGGCGCCATTGGCAGGTCCCGCAGCGCGTCCTCCGCTGCGTCGTTGAGTCCGGCCGGCAGCGCGAGCACGCCGATCTGCAAACCGGGGCCAAGCGATTTGGACAGTCCGTTCACATGAAAGGCGATCTCGGGCGCCAATGCCGCAAGCGGTGGCGAAGCCTGCTCTGCCGACGCATAGACGCCGTCCTCGATGATCCACGCGCCCACCCGGCGGCATATATCCACGATGGCCTGCCTTCGTTCCGTGCCCATCGTCGCAGTGGTCGGGTTGTGCAGCGTCGGCGTGAGATAGACCGCCTTGCCGCCGGTCGATGCGGTGCCGTCGAGTGCGTCCGCCAGTGCCCCCGGCACCATCCCTTGCGCGTCGGTCTCGACGCCTTGCATCCGATATCCGTTGCGCCGAGCCAGCGCGATCGCGCCAGGATAGGTAATCCGCTCGGTCAGAAGCAGCCCTTGCGAGCCGCAGGCAAGATCGAACGCCAACGATAGCGCCTGGCGGGCGCCGCTCGTTAGCACCAGATGAGACGGTTCCACCATCAGGCCCAGCGTTTCGAGCCAGCGAGCCAGCACACGTCGGTGCTCCATATGCCCAGCGGGCGGGGCATAGAGATTGAGGTGGTCCGCATCGATCTTGCGTGCGATCCCCGTCAATGTTCGCGCCAGCAAGCGAGCGTTGAGCATGGCTGGCGGCACATTGGACGAAAGGTCGATCTGGCGATCCTGATGCGCCTGGCGAATCGCCACGAAGGTTCCCCGGCCCTTGATGCTGCGCGTCAGGCCGCGCCGTTCAAGCGCGGCATAGGCTTTCGTCACCGTGCCAAGGCCAATCCCCAGTTTCAACGCGAGATCGCGATGAGCGGGCAGGCGGTCGCCTCCCGTCAGCCGCCCCTCGACGATGTCGTCGGCCAGGGCGAGGACCAACCGCTCGGCGGTATTCGCCTCGATGTCGGCAAGCCGTGGTGACCAGGGAGATTGCAGGAGCATGTTCGCCGCCTAGATATTAGTGTCACGTGACACTATTTATATAAACAACAAGCGTAACATGCGCGATGTGATTGGATGAAGTCATGCATTTCTGGAGGCGCCTGATCGCCATGACGGGCGCGTGGAGAGTCGAATGTTCAGCCATGTAACAGTTGGGGCGCGTGATCTTGGGCGGGCAGGCCGTTTCTATGACGCGGTACTCGCTCCGCTCGGACTGAAGCGTCGCGTCGTCACGTCCGATGGCGGGCCTCCGGCGCTTTGCTGGGTAACCGGTCAAACGCCGCTGCCGCGCTTCTATGTCTACATTCCTTACGATGGCGAGCCGGCGACCATCGGCAACGGCAGCATGGTCGCCTTTCTGGCCCCGTCGCAAGAAGCCGTGAACACGGCCTACGCGAAGGGTCTTGAGCACGGCGGGACGGACGACGGTGCACCCGGGTTACGCCCCCGCTACGGTGACGGCTACTTCGGCGCGTATCTGCGCGACCCCGACGGGAACAAGATCCATATCGTTCATCGCGGAGACCTCCAGCCATAACGCTGGAGACGCCCCGCATCTCTGGAGAAACTCGAATGATCGCCAGTCAGATCGCACTCGCCTACGGCACCTATCTCATCGCCACCGCCAGCCCCGGGCCGAGCAACATGGCGATCATGGGAACAGCGATGCGTGACGGCCGCCTGCCTGCCCTCGTTCTAGCGGCAGGCGTCATCACGGGCTCACTCTTCTGGGCGATCCTGGCGGCGACCGGCGTTTCCGCCGTGCTGGCGGCCTATGCCGAGGCGCTTTTCGTCATCAAGATGGTGGGTGGTGTCTACCTGCTCTACCTGGCGTTCCGCACGGGCAGGTCGGCGCTGAAACCGGGCTCCGACTTCGCGAAGATGGAACCGGGACGCTCGACACCTCGCTATCGGCGGCTCTACCGCCAGGGCGTTCTCATGCATATCGGAAACCCGAAGGCGGTTCTGGCCTGGATGGCAATCATGTCACTTGGGCTTCCGGAGCACGCCCCCGGCGGTACCTTGCCGGCGATCATCGGTGGTTGCGCGTTCCTCGCCGTCATCGTGTTTGGTGGTTATGCGGTCCTCTTCTCGACCGCTAGGATGATCGCCCTGTATACCCGCCTCCGGCGCTGGATTGAAGGCACGCTATCCGCGGTGTTCGCCGTTGCGGGAGTCCGGCTGCTTGCCTGGCAACGTTGATATCCCGGCTTGTCGGCGCCCTCACGAACCGATCTGAATTGAAAGAGCGATGTCATGACTTTTGCGATCCATATGATCGATGTCTTCGGCGCCGGGCCGTTTTCGGGCAATCCGCTGGCGGTCGTTATCGGTGCCGATGCCCTGGCAACGGATGACATGCAGCGGTTGACGCGGTGGTTCAACCTGTCCGAGACCGCTTTTCTCTTGCCACCCACGCATCCTGAGGCTGACTACCGGGTCAGGATCTTCACGCTGGACAGGGAGATGCCTTTTGCCGGGCACCCGACGCTCGGCAGTTGTCATGCGTGGCTCTCGACGGGCCGCGTGCCGAAGAGCGAAGCGGAAATCGTCCAGGAATGCGGCGCCGGGCTGGTTCCGATCCGACGCAATCACGAGCGGCTTTCCTTCGCCGCCCCGCCGCTGATCCGCTCCGGTGCGCCAACACAGGATGAATTGGATCAGGCTCGGCGACTGCTGGGGATCGAATCGGGCGATGTCCTCGATGCCGCCTGGATCGATAACGGCCCCGGATGGCTGGGCATCAGGCTGGTGTCGGCGGAGACGGTGCTTGCCCTCAATCCGCTCCGCAGTTGGCCCGGCCGGATCGATGTCGGCGTTATTGGCCCTCATGCAACAGGCGGCAACGCGGCCTTCGAGGTTCGCGCCTTTTTCAGCGACCATCTGGGCGCTATCGTCGAAGATCCAGTTACTGGAAGCCTCAATGCTTCAATGGCGCAGTGGCTGTTCGCGACAGGTGTGGTTGAGGACGACTATGTCGCCGCCCAGGGGACACGCCTCGGCCGCCATGGCCGCATTCATTTGACCCGCGACGAGGCTGGCCAAATCTGGGTCGGCGGCAAGACTCGCACGCACGTCGAAGGCCGGCTTCACGGCCTTTGAAAAGGCAAACGAGAAAGCTGCAACCTGATGTTCGGGCGAACTGGCGCACATAACGCCTGTCCGGGTCGCCCCATACGCTGAACAGCTTGCTCGCAAGACTGCTTGCCGGCGTGACGCGACAGCACCGGATCAACCTGAGCACTGTTCTGACGCTCGAAAACACGCAAGGAGTTCAGCATGTCTGCCCCCCCCGCAGAACCCGATTGCTCCATCCGTAACCACCGATCGCATCACACTGCCCGCCTCGGCGGCAGACACCTTAAGAATGCTGGTGCGCTACAAGTCCTGGGCGAATGGACTGACGTTCAAGAGCGTGATGGACCTGCCGGCTGGCGAAGCCCTTCGGCAGAGACCGACGCGGTTCGGAAACATGGTGCATACCTTGAATCATGTCTACGTGGTCGACGACATTTTCAGACATCATCTGCAAGGAAAGAAGCACACCTACACCTCGCGCAACACCGACCACACGCCTGCCGTTTCCGATCTTTGGAAAGCGGTTCAGGAAATGGACCGCTGGTACATCAATCTTGTCGACACCTGGTCGGACGCGGATCTCGCGAAAGCCGTTCATTTCGAGTTTGTTGGCGGAGGAGAAGGCGTCATGACCCGCGAGCAAATCGTGCTGCATGTCGTCAATCACGCCACCTATCACCGCGGATTTGTCGGCGACATGATGTATCAGGTGCCTTTCGCGCCACCGTCAAACGATCTTCCCGTATTCATCAGGGATCACTATCGCGATGCCCGGTGACCGCCTGTTCGGCCGACCCGGCGCACGCCGGCAACTTGTCTCGCATCTGTGTGGGCCGCGGAGACCGCCGGATGCGCATCGCTGACTGGTCGCGTCGCGACCGTCGCCTGTCATTGATCTGCCACCGTCGCCCGGTAGCGTTCGGGTCTGACCCACGCTTTCGACAGACGAATCCGCCATGCAGCGCACGTCGCGCGCCACGCCCCATGTTTATGCGGCCACGTCCCGCGTCCTCGCCGCCAGCCTTGCGATCAACCTGCTGCTGCTCGTCGTCGAGACGGTCGCGGCATGGTCCGCGCATTCGTCGGGGTTGCTCGCGGACGTCGCGCACGCGGCGATCGATCTCGCAGCCGATGCGCTGATCCTCGTTGCATGCCGGCTCGACGCGCGCCTGCCGCCGGAACGGCGCCCGACCTGCGAGCCGCTTGCGCTCGCGGGCCTCGGCGCATTGCTCGTGGCGACCGGCGCGCAGATGATCTGGCACGCGACGAACCGGTTCGCTGCGCCGCCCGTCGTACAGCCGGGCATGACGACGCTCGCGCTCGTCGCTGTCACGCTCGCCGGCAAGGCCGCGCTGTCGCACTGGATGCTGCGCAAGGCGCGCGAGACGGGCTCCGCGCTGCTCGAGGCGAGCGGCTGGCATGTCCGGACCGATGCGCTGGCATCGCTGCTGGCGGCGCTCGCGATGGGCGCGGCACGGATCGGCTTCGGCCGTCTCGACGACCTGGCCGCGCTCGCGATCGGCGCGCTCGTGATCCGCACGGGCGCCGGTTTCATCCGGCGCGGTTGCGCGCAGTGGCCGGCGCTGGCGTCGTGGGCGGGTCGTGAACGCGCCCGGCAGCGCCGGCGTCGGGCATCCGGTCTCCGCGAGCGGCTGCGCTGAATGAAGGAGCGGCTCGCGCGGGTGCGCGCCTCTTTCGCGTGATGTCGTCGCCACGGCGTGGCACGTGACACGTGCCACGTCGATCGTTGCCGATGTGTCGCCGGACGAATGCGGCCGGTTCCGATGAATCGGCGTCGGCTGCCGCTTACCCGAGCGGCACGACGCTCCCGAGCAGAATCCGCACGAGCGTCGCCTGGCGCGTGACGCCCGTCTTCGAGAAGATCGCGCGCAGGTGCGTGCGCGCCGTGTTCTTGCTGATCCCCGATTCCTCCGCGGCCTCCTCGAGCGTCAGCCCGTTCGTCAGCAGCAGCGCGAGCGACGTCTCGGCCGGCGTCAGGTCGAACAGCTTGCGGATGATTTCCTGCGCACCCTGCGGCTTGCGGTCGGGGTCGCGCAGGAACAGCGTGACGGCCGGCCGCCGCTTGTTGTCCTCCGACCAGTCGGACAGCAGCACCGTGCGCACCAGCAGCCCGAGGCGCGGCTTGTCGAAGCTGCGCGTGATCGGCATCGCCTCGACGGTCGCCGCGGCCGTGCCGTGGTGCCCCATCACCGCGTGGCGGATCAGCCGCTTGAGCGTGCGGTTCTCCTGCGCGTCGGTCGCCTCGATCGTGCCGCGCGCAATCGTCAGACCGTTGTTCTGCTTCAGGATCTCGTCGGCGACGCTGTTCATGTCGATGATCGTGCCGTTCTCGTCGAGCGTGATCGTGCCGATCTGCATCCGGTTGATCGCGTTCGCGTAGATCGAGCGCTCGACTTCGGCCGTGTCGAGCCGCGAATGCAGCTCGACCGCACGCTTCAGGTGCGGCAGCAGCAACGCGCAGATCGCCTTGTCGCGCGCGGAGAACTGTTTCGAAGCATGGTTGCGGCATACGCGGAACCGGCACTCGACGCCCGACGGCGTGCGGAGATCCGCGCCGAGGATGTAGCGCACGTCCTGCGGCTTCAGGAACTGCTTGTACAGTTCGCTCGACAGCCAGCCCGTGTCGCCGAACACGTCATCGACCGTGACCACGCGATCGGCCGGCAGGCCGACGAACGGATCGAGCGAATAGTAGTAGTTGTTGTACGACGCTTCGCCGTCACCCGGCACGACCGGGCCGTATTCCGATGCGTGCACGGACAGCGGCGCGCGGCGGTCGCTCGCGGCCGCGCGCAGGATCAGCGTCACGTAGTTGGCCTGCAGCAACCGGCGAACCAGCTCGAGCGCACCCGCCCACGGCGGTGTTTCCAGCGGGCCCTGGTAGATGCGCGCCATCAGCTCGCTGAAATCGGCGACGCCGATGTCGGCCTCGTCACTGGTTGCCTGGCTCTCTTGCGGAGCCCATCTCGTCTCCATCAGCACGCTCCATCCTCCATACGACATGTTTCCGACGCGACCCAACCGCGCCGCCATGATTAAGACGCGTCTAAATTCCGGCGTCATCGGGAGATTTACTGAATGGTGAGAATTGGCCATCCGGGCGAACCGACCATCGTCCGATCGGATGATGTGGCGCCCTGCCCGCTGCGCTGGAATGCCCGTCAGGCCGTGCCGGCAAGCGTCCGGCACGGACTCAGGGAAAACCGCGACACGGGTTTACCTGATTCAAACCGCATCCGATTCAGACAGGAGTCCCCATGCCGCTCGACCCACAGGCGCAAGCGCTGCTCGCCGCGTTCGCCCAGGCACCCGCGATCGATTTCGCGCAGCTCACCGTTCCCGCGTATCGCGCGAGTCTCGCCGCCGGCGGCGCGTTCGCCCCGGGCGATGCCGTCGCCGCCGAAGAGGACTGGCAGATTCCCGCATCGGGCCGTCAGTTGTCCGCACGGCTGTATCGGCCCGCTGCCGACGGACCGTTACCGCTGACGGTGTTCTTCCACGGCGGCGGCTTTGTCGCGTGCGGCATCGATTCGCACGCGAACCTGTGCCGCAGCCTCGCGGCCCGTGCGCGCACGCTCGTGCTGTCGGTCGACTACCGGCTCGCGCCCGAGGCGCGTTTCCCGGCCGCCGCGCACGATGCATGCGACGCCGTGCGCTGGGCCGCCGCCAGCGCGCGCGATCTCGGCGCACGCACCGGCGC
>NZ_QOBB01000134.1:0-19621 GCF_024704855.1 Burkholderia sp. HAN2018
GCCGGCCGGCAGCGCGTCGGCGGCAGCGAGCGCGGCCGGCGCGGACTTGCCGTGCTGCCCGTGACCCGCCATTCCTGACATGTCCGACATGCCGGGCATGTCGTCCATCGAGTCCATGCCGGCCATGCCGGCGTGACCGGCATGCTGCGCCCACGCCGCGCGGGCGAACAGCGACGCGGCCGCGACACCGATGGCGCGCGACAGGAAGGTTCTCCGTATCATCAAATCGTTCCTCGTTATCCATGCTGCGTCGCGCGGCCGCCGCGACGCCCGCGCCGGCCGGCTGAAGCGCCGATGCGCGACGCCAATCCTGATGCCCGCGTCATCATAACCGCAGGCTCATATCGAGACGCGTCGCCGCCGGACGGGCGGCGATACGCCGCAGACTCGACAACGCCGCGCTGGATTCAGCACGCATCGACCGGCATCGCCGATCGGCGATCCGCAGCCCTTCACTTGCTCCCCCAGCACCACTCGCCGCCCGCCCCATGCAGTCTCCAGGCGGCCGCCCGGCGCCTGCCGTTCAGCCGCGCCCCAGCACCGGCCGCGTCGCCGGTTCGCAAACCCGCCAATATTTCACGATGCGGAACAAGTCTCTGCGTTGTAAAAATTCGTGGTGCAGGGCACAAATTTCCCGTTTCGCGATGCCGAAAAACGTTCCGCAATACAAAACGTCGAATGCAAATATTTGTTTTTGAAAGAGAATTTTTGTTTAGTGGAGCCGTTCGACATGCACCATCCAACCGGGTCGCGGACGTAGACTTTGTCCCATGCACTGACGCTTCGCCACGACGTTCGATACGGAACGCGGCGCAAGCAGCCAGTCGGGCCACAGCCGGTCGAACCGGCAGGCGGCACAACAGAATCGCTTGTGATCAGAAAGGGAGAACGGAAATGAAGGGATTTCGCTTTGGTTCAGCGCTCGGGTCGTTCTACATCCTGCCGGGTAACGGTGGCTGGGAAGCAACGTTCGGCAACGCCCTGCTCGGCGCATTCTCGTGCCCCGAAGTGGCGGCCGACCACATCTCCCGCGGCGACTGCGAGCAACTGTCCGAACTGGACACGGCAACGCTCGAAGTGCCGCACGAAATCGCCGAATGGGAAATCGTTCACGTCTGAATGGCAGGCCTGCAACAAAAAACGCCCCGGGCGACCGGGGCGTTTTTTTCTTGTAACGAGCGGAGGGCAGCCAGACCCGCCACGCCGTCACTTGCTTCGACTCGCGCGATCGCGCGGCCCGTGTCAGGCAACCGCGTCGACGATGGCGTTCAGCGTCGCGCTCGGGCGCAACGCCTGGCTCGTCAGGTCGACGTTCGGACGATAGTAGCCGCCGATGGCCTGCGCCTTGCCCTGCGCGGCAGCCAGCTCTTCCAGAATGCGCGCTTCGTTGTCCGACAACGACTTCGCCACGCCTTCGAACTGCGCCTTCAGCGCCGCGTCCTCGGTCTGCTCGGCCAGCGCCTGCGCCCAGTACAGGCACAGGTAGAAGTGGCTGCCGCGGTTGTCGAGGCCGCCGACCTTGCGCGCCGGCGACTTGTTCTCGTCCAGGAACTTGCCGGTCGCCTGGTCGAGCGTCTTCGCGAGCACGAGCGCCTTCGGGTTCTGGTACGCGTTGCCGAGGTGTTCGAGCGATGCCGCGAGCGCGAGGAATTCGCCGAGCGAATCCCAGCGCAGGAAGCCTTCCTCGACGAACTGCTGCACGTGCTTCGGCGCGGAGCCGCCCGCACCCGTTTCGAACATCCCGCCGCCGGCCATCAGCGGCACGATCGACAGCATCTTCGCGCTGGTGCCGAGTTCCATGATCGGGAACAGGTCGGTCAGGTAGTCGCGCAGCACGTTGCCGGTGACCGAGATCGTGTCCTTGCCCGCACGGATGCGCTCGAGCGAGAAGCGCGTCGCGTCGACCGGCGTCATCACGCGGATGTCGAGGCCGTTCGTGTCGTGGTCCTTCAGGTAACGCTCGACCTTCGCGATGATCTGCGCGTCGTGCGCGCGTGCCGGATCGAGCCAGAACACGGCCGGTGCGCCGGTCGCGCGCGCGCGGTTGACCGCGAGCTTGACCCAGTCCTGCACCGGTGCGTCCTTCGTCTGGCACATGCGCCAGATGTCGCCCGACTCCACCGCATGCTCGAGCAGCACGTTGCCCGCTTCGTCGGTGACGCGCACGACGCCATCCGCCGGGATCAGGAACGTCTTGTCGTGCGAACCGTATTCTTCAGCCGCCTGCGCCATCAGGCCCACGTTCGGCACGCTGCCCATCGTGACCGGATCGAACGCGCCGTGCTGCTTGCAGTCCTCGATCACGACCTGGTAGACACCGGCGTAGCAACGATCCGGAATCACGGCCTTCGCGTCGTACAGCTGGCCGTCCGGGCCCCACATGCCGCCCGAATCGCGGATCATCGCCGGCATCGATGCGTCGACGATCACGTCGCTCGGCACGTGCAGGTTCGTGATGCCCTTGTCCGAGTTGACCATCGCAAGGCGCGGACGCACCGCGTATTCGGCCTTGATGTCGGCTTCGATCGCTTCGCGCGTGTCGGCCGGCAGGTCCTTCAGGCGCGCGTACAGGTCGCCGATCCCGTTGTTGGGGTTAAAACCGGCCTGCGCCAGCACGTCTGCGTGCTTCGCAAGCGCGTCGCGGTAGAACACCGACACGAAGTGACCGAACAGGATCGGGTCCGAGACCTTCATCATGGTCGCCTTCAGGTGCACCGAGAACAGCACGTCCTGCGCCTTCGCGTCGGCGATCTGCGCTTCGATGAAGCTGCGCAGCGCGTTGCGGCTCATCACCGATGCGTCGATGACCTCACCCGCCTTCACGGCCGTCTTTTCCTTCAGCACCTTCTTCGCGCCGTCGGTCGTCGTGAGTTCGATCTTCACGCTGCCGGCTTCGGCGATCAGCGCCGACTTCTCGCTGCCGTAGAAGTCGCCTTCGCTCATGTGCGCGACGTGCGCCTTCGACGTCGCTTTCCAGGCGCCCATCTTGTGCGGATGCTTGCGTGCGTAGTTCTTGACCGACAGCGGCGCGCGGCGGTCGGAGTTGCCTTCGCGCAGCACCGGGTTCACCGCGCTGCCCTTGATCTTGTCGTAGCGGGCCTTGACGGCCTTCTCTTCGTCCGTCGACGGATCTTCCGGATAGGCCGGCAGCGAATAGCCCTGCGCCTGCAGTTCGGCGATCGCGGCCTTGAGCTGCGGCACCGATGCGCTGATGTTCGGCAGCTTGATGATGTTCGCTTCCGGCTTCAGCGTGAGCTGGCCCAGTTCGGCCAGATCGTCGGAACCCTTCTGCTCGGGCGGCAGGACGTCTGCGAATGCCGCGACGATGCGGCCGGCGAGCGAGATGTCGCGCGTTTCGACGGCGACGCCGGACGAACGCGTGAAGGCCTTGACGATCGGCAGCAGCGAATAGGTCGCGAGCGCGGGCGCTTCGTCAGTGAGGGTATAGATGATCTTGGGCGAAGTGGACATGGTCGATGCGTTGCTACGTGAAAATTTGGACTGAGGAGCGCCGGCGGTAACCGGCGGGGAGCGACCAGGTCGGTCGCGAAAGGGGCGCGCCGGCTCAGCCGGGCGGTGGTGTTGCGAGGGCCGTCATGTTCTACCTTGCAGGGCCTCCGGGCCGCATCGCGGCGCCGCGGCCCGCATGCCGGACCACCCTGCCAACAAACCTGCCATCCACGAAACGCTCCGGCGCCGGCAGTCAGCGCCGGGGCGGCCGGCACCTGCCGGCCCACCCCGGAAGGGGACTTACATGTTCTCGATCAGCACTTCACCGAAGCCCGAGCACGACACCTGCGTCGCACCTTCCATCAGGCGCGCGAAGTCGTACGTGACGCGCTTCTGCAGGATCGACTTCTCCATCGCGGCGATGATCGTGTCGGCTGCTTCCGTCCAGCCGAGGTGGCGCAGCATCATTTCCGCCGACAGGATCTCGGAACCCGGGTTCACGTAATCCTTGCCCGCGTACTTCGGTGCCGTGCCGTGCGTCGCCTCGAACATCGCGACCGAATCCGACAGGTTCGCGCCCGGCGCGATCCCGATGCCGCCGACCTGCGCGGCCAGTGCGTCGGAGATGTAGTCGCCGTTCAGGTTCAGCGTGGCGATCACGTCGTATTCGGCCGGGCGCAGCAGGATCTGCTGCAGGAACGCATCGGCGATCGAATCCTTGATGACGATCTCGTTGCCCGTCTTCGGGTTCTTCACGCGCATCCACGGGCCGCCGTCGATCAGCTCGCCGCCGAATTCCTTCTGCGCCAGCGCGTAGCCGGCGTCACGGAACAGGCCTTCCGTGAACTTCATGATGTTGCCCTTGTGCACCAGCGTGACCGACTTGCGATCGTTGTCGATCGCGTACTGGATCGCCTTGCGCACGAGACGCTCGGTGCCTTCGGTCGACACGGGCTTGACGCCGATCCCCGAGGTTTCCGGGAAGCGGATCTTCTTCACGCCCATCTCGTCCTGCAGGAACTTGATGACCTTCTTCGCCTGCTCGGAGCCCGCGGCCCATTCGATGCCCGCGTAGATGTCTTCCGAGTTCTCGCGGAAGATCACCATGTCGATCTTTTGCGGCTCGCGCACCGGCGACGGCACGCCCTTGAAGTACTGCACCGGGCGCAGACACACGTACAGGTCGAGTTCCTGGCGCAGCGCGACGTTCAGCGAACGGATGCCGCCGCCGACCGGGGTCGTGAGCGGCCCCTTGATCGACACCACGTATTCCTTGAGCACCTGCAGCGTTTCGTCCGGGAGCCACACGTCCGGGCCGTACACCTTCGTCGCCTTCTCGCCCGCGAAGATCTCCATCCAGTGGATCTTGCGCTTGCCCTTGTAGGCATGCGCGACCGCCGCGTCGACAACCTTGATCATGACCGGCGTGATATCGAAGCCCGTACCGTCGCCTTCGATATAGGGAATGATCGGCTGATCGGAAACGTTGAGCGAGAAGTCCTTGTTGACGGTGATCTTGTCACCGCCTTCCGGAACCTTGATGTGCTGATACGGCATGATCGACTCCAGTGACGTGGCTGAGCAGGTGATGCTGGTCGAAGCTGCGCGCGCCGCGGGGGCGCGGCATGGCCACCCCGTGACGGCAACAGCGAGCCGCTATTCTAGCGCCCCAACCGGGCACTTCGGCATGAAGCGCGGCACTGCGTATCAAGACCCCACTTATGTCTTATATAAGACAGAGGACTTGGCGTTCCGTATTATGCATTAAGATTCCGCCATTTGCCATAGACCGCCCGCCCCCGCCTCCCGCGGCGCGCCGGGCGGACGACCCGCCATGAACCTGATCGCCCTCAACAAGCCGTTCGGCACGATTTGCCAGTTTTCCGCGCACGAGACGCGCCCGTCGCTCGGCGACTGGGTAAAAACGCCCGGCGTCTACGCGGCCGGCCGGCTCGACGCGGACAGCGAGGGGTTGCTGCTGCTCACCGACGACGGCGCGCTGCAGGCGCGCATCGCCGAGCCGCGCCACAAGCTCGTGAAGCGCTACTGGGCACAGGTCGAGGGCGCGCCGGGCGCCGCCGACCTGAAGGCGCTCGCGCGCGGCGTCGACCTCGGCGACTACGTGACGCGGCCATGCCGCGCCGAATTCATCGAACCGCCCGACGCGCTATGGCCGCGCAACCCGCCGATCCGCTACCGCGCCGCGATTCCGACGACGTGGATAGAACTCGCGATCACCGAAGGCAAGAACCGGCAGGTGCGCCGGATGACGGCGGCCGTCGGCTTCCCGACGTTGCGCCTGGTACGCGTCGGCATCGGTGCACTGGATATATTCGCGCTCGACATTGCACCGGGAGAAACAATCGCGCTGCCGCCGCGCGCGCCGTGGGACGGTTTCGCGCCCGCCGGATGACGAATTCGGGACGGGCGAATTTTTCGTCATCTTTTTCGTCAACCGCCCGCGAAGATCGCGCGTTAAACCACGCAGATGCCAACCTTAGCTATCCGGCATTGGCAGCCGAGCCGTGTTTGCGTCACGAAAGCGACGTTTTTATCGAATACGATTCGGCGCCCGCAGCGCAATGAGAAATTTCTCGAAGCGTCTGTCAACCGAAAGGTGGATGGCACCGTTAGACGACATGACTCCTATTGCCGGGTCATTTGGTTAATTAACTAAAGCTGAGGAACACAACATGAACAAACTGATCGCCGCTCTGGTCGCTGGCCTCTTCGCAACGGCTGCTTTCGCACAAGCATCGGCTCCGGAAGCTGCTCCGGCTGCTGCTGAAGCTGCTTCGGCACCGGCTAAGCACGCTGCTAAGAAGCACCACGCAGCTAAGAAGCACCACAAGGCATCGAAGAAGGCTGCAGCAAGCGACGCAGCAGCACCGGCAGCTGCTTCGAACTAAGTAAGCTTGCTGTAATAACGCAGTCAAGAACACGCAGTCTTGCCGTTCTTACGGCGTTGAAAGGCAGATCACCGCGAGGCGATCTGCCTTTTTCTTTTATGTGCCCGTCAGCGCGCATCGCGTACCATGCGGGTCTTGTTTTCCAGATAGGAGCCTTGCTGTGCAATTCTCCCTGCGCTCGTCGCTCGGCCGCCTTGCGCGCGCCGCCGTGTTTCCCGCCGCGCTCGCCGTCCTCGCGCTCGGCATGCAGGCCGCCAGCGCGCAAGTGCCGCCCGGCGCCAAGCAGCCGAGCGAATTCCCGCGCGTGAAGCTGCGCGCCGGCATGTACGTGATCGACGCGGCCGTCGCCGCGAACGACCCCGACCGCGAACAGGGGCTGATGTACCGTTCGCAGCTCGCGCCGAACGAAGGCATGCTGTTCGTGTTCAACGAGAACGCGGTGCACTGCTTCTGGATGAAGAACACGCTGATCCCGCTGTCGATCGCGTTCATCCGCGCGGACGGCACGATCACCGACATCGACGAGATGAAGGCCGAGACGACCGACAACCACTGCCCGCGCAACAACGGCGTCTATGCCCTCGAAATGAGCAAGGGCTGGTTCGCGGCGAAAGGTATCAAGCCCGGGATGAAGCTCGAAGGGCTGCCGCAAGCCCAGTAACGGATATCGCCGCGCCGCCGACCCGACCCGCGTCACGTCACGTCACGTCACGCCGCGCCGCGCCGCGTACCGACCCAAGCCGGCCGCCCGTTGCGCGCCGGCTTTTTTTCGCCTGTCGGCGGCGGCGCCCGCCTTGATTCGGCCAACACTGCCCGCATCTGCAAAAGCCACGGACAAGCGCTATCCTTTAAATCTCGCTAGTCCAGCCCGGGCCGGCCCAGCCGGCCCGCTTACGATCCGAACCTAAGGAGGTTCACGTGCCCCGCAAAACCCCCATCGAGCGCTATCGCAATATCGGGATCAGTGCTCACATCGATGCCGGCAAGACCACGACGACCGAGCGCATCCTGTTTTACACCGGCGTGAGCCACAAGATCGGTGAAGTGCACGACGGCGCGGCCACGATGGACTGGATGGAGCAGGAGCAGGAACGCGGCATCACGATCACGTCGGCCGCGACCACGGCCTTCTGGAAGGGCATGGCCGGCAACTATCCGGAGCACCGGATCAACATCATCGACACGCCCGGGCACGTCGACTTCACGATTGAAGTCGAGCGCTCGATGCGCGTGCTCGACGGCGCGTGCATGGTCTACGACTCGGTCGGCGGCGTGCAGCCGCAGTCCGAAACCGTCTGGCGCCAGGCCAACAAGTACAAGGTGCCGCGCATCGCGTTCGTCAACAAGATGGACCGCATCGGCGCCGATTTCTTCCGCGTGCAGCGGCAGATCGGCGAGCGCCTGAAAGGCGTCGCCGTGCCGATCCAGATTCCGATCGGCGCGGAGGATCATTTCCAGGGCGTCGTCGACCTCGTGAAGATGAAGGCGATCGTGTGGGACGACGAAAGCCAGGGCGTGAAGTTCACGTACGAGGACATCCCCGCGAACCTCGTCGAGCTCGCGCACGAATGGCGCGAGAAGATGGTCGAGGCCGCGGCGGAAGCGAGCGAGGAACTGCTCGAGAAGTACCTGCACGACCATGAATCGCTGACCGAGGACGAGATCAAGGCCGCGCTGCGCAAGCGCACGATCGCGAACGAGATCGTGCCGATGCTGTGCGGCAGCGCGTTCAAGAACAAGGGCGTGCAGGCGATGCTCGACGCGGTGATCGACTACCTGCCGTCGCCCGTCGACGTGCCCGCGATCCTCGGCCACGACTTCCACGATCCGGAAAAGCCGGCGGAACGTCATCCGAGCGACGACGAGCCGTTCTCGTCGCTCGCGTTCAAGATCATGACCGACCCGTTCGTCGGTCAGCTGATCTTCTTCCGTGTGTATTCGGGCGTCGTCGAATCGGGCGACACGGTGCTGAACGCGACCAAGGACAAGAAGGAACGGCTCGGCCGGATCCTGCAGATGCACGCGAACGAGCGCAAGGAAATCAAGGAAGTGCGCGCGGGCGACATCGCGGCCGCCGTCGGCCTGAAGGAAGCGACCACCGGCGACACGCTGTGCGACCCGGCGAAGCCGATCATCCTCGAGAAGATGGAATTCCCGGAACCGGTGATCTCGCAGGCCGTCGAGCCGAAGACGAAGGCCGACCAGGAAAAGATGGGCCTCGCGCTGAACCGTCTCGCGCAGGAAGATCCGTCGTTCCGCGTGCAGACCGACGAAGAGTCCGGCCAGACGATCATTTCGGGGATGGGCGAGCTTCACCTCGAAATCCTGGTCGACCGGATGAAGCGTGAATTCGGCGTCGAAGCGACGGTCGGCAAGCCGCAGGTCGCGTATCGCGAGACGGTGCGCACGACGGCGTCCGACGTCGAGGGCAAGTTCGTCAAGCAGTCGGGTGGCCGCGGTCAGTACGGCCATGCGGTGATCACGCTCGAGCCGAACCCCGGCAAGGGCTACGAGTTCCTCGACGAGATCAAGGGCGGCGTGATTCCGCGTGAATTCATCCCGGCCGTCGACAAGGGCATCACCGAAACGCTGAAGAGCGGCGTGCTCGCGGGCTACCCGGTCGTCGACGTGAAGGTGCACCTGACGTTCGGCTCGTACCACGACGTCGACTCGAACGAAAACGCGTTCCGGATGGCCGGCTCGATGGCGTTCAAGGAAGCGATGCGCCGCGCGAAGCCGGTGCTGCTCGAGCCGATGATGGCGGTCGAGGTCGAGACGCCCGAGGAGTTCATGGGCAACGTGATGGGCGACCTGTCGAGCCGTCGCGGCATCGTGCAGGGGATGGAAGACATCGCGGGCGGCGGCGGCAAGCTCGTTCGCGCCGAGGTGCCGCTCGCGGAGATGTTCGGCTATTCGACGTCGCTGCGTTCGGCCACGCAGGGCCGCGCAACCTACACGATGGAGTTCAAGCAGTACGCGGAAACGCCGGCCAACGTATCGGAAGGCGTGATCAGCGCGAAAGTGAAGTAAGCGCGGCGCGATCTCGCGCTGTCGCACGCAGCAAGGCCCGTCCGGAACCGGACGGGCCTTTTTTATTCGTGCACACCGTGCACACGGCTTTTTTGATCGGCACGACCGGTATTTTTTTCGCGTGCCACAATGCAGCGCGAATCGTCAGATGGAACGTCCCGATGCCGCCCACCCCTGCCCTGCGCCGCCTGCTGATCCTCTATGCCGGCCTGATCGCCGCAAACGCCGCCGTCTGGCTGTGGGCGCTCGCCGTGTTGCGCGATCATCCGCTGCTGCTCGGCACCGCGGCGATCGCTTACGGGCTCGGGCTGCGTCACGCGGTCGACGCCGATCACATCGCCGCGATCGACGTTGCGACGCGCAAGCTGATGCAGGACGGCCAGCGTCCGGTGAGCGTCGGGCTGTTCTTCTCGCTCGGCCATTCGACGATCGTGATCGCCGCGACGCTCGGCATCGCGCTGACGGCATTCGCGCTGCGCGACCGGTTCGATGCGTTCCGCGAGATCGGCGGCACGATCGGCACGGCGGTGTCGGCCACCTTCCTGCTCGTGCTCGCGTGCGTGAACCTGGCGATCCTGCGCGACGTGTGGCGGCGCTATCGCGGCACGCACGGGCATGGGCACGATGCGGCGCATGTGCACCGCCCGGCCGGGCTCGTGTCGCGGCTGCTGCGTCCGCTGTTCCGGTTCGTGTCGAAGAGCTGGCACATGTATCCGGTCGGCGTGCTGTTCGGGCTCGGTTTCGATACTGCAACCGAAATCGGCCTGCTCGCGATCGCGGCCGCACAGGCGAGCCAGGGGCTGCCGGTCTATACGGTCATGCTGTTTCCCGCGCTTTTCACCGCCGGCATGACGCTGATCGACTCGACCGATAACGTGCTGATGATTCACGCGTACGGCTGGGCAATGGACGATCCGCAGCGCAAGCTGCTCTACAACGCGAGCATCACGTTCGTGTCGGCGGCCGTCGCGCTGGCGATCGGCGGGATCGAGGCAGCCGGCCTGCTGGCCGACAAGTTGTCGCTGACGGGCCCCGTGCGCGACGCGCTCGATGCGGTCGGCGAGCGCTTCGGCTCGATCGGCTACGGCATCGTCGCCCTGTTCCTCGTCTGCTGGATCGCATCGATCCTGTTCCACCGCTGGCAGCGCGCGGCCGATGCGCCGGCGCGCTGAACTTAGCTCAGACGTTTCATTCCGGAAACAAAACTCCTACCAAAGACGTTGCATGCGCCGTCGCGCGCTGCGCGCGCCTTGAGCCACGGGCTCAAGCGGCCGATGGCACGGATCTGGCAGATAGGGCTTCGCACGGCGGGCCCGCATGCCGCTCCGCGATCGAGGCTGGCGTCCAGCGCCGGCCCGAAGGCGATCGGCTGCCGACAGGACTACGAACCTTTACCGGCCCCCTGCACTACACGTAGATTGCCGCGCGGCGACGAGGCATCGCGCGCATGGGGAGGCCATGATGCTCAAGACGAAACGACCGTTCCGCACGACGGGACGGTGCCATCGCGCAACCTTGTTCGCCGCAGCCGCGTTCGCGTGCTGCTGCTCGTATGCCGTCGCACAGGACGCGACACCGGACTCCGCGCCCGATGCCGTTGCCGGCGCGGACGCCGTCATGATGCTGGTCGACGACGCTTCGCCGTGCGCAGCGAATCCGGCTGCGTGCTCGGTGCACGTCTTCGCCGGTGGGCGCGCCGGCGGGAATGGCGCAGGTGCGACCGGCAATGGCAGCGGCAGCAGCCCCGGTAGCGGAAATGGCAATGGCGGCGGCAGCGGCAACGGCAACAACGGGAACGGTACCGTCGGACCTGCCGGCGTCGGCGGAACGACGAGCGGAACATCCGGCGGCACGAGCGGTTCGGGTGGCTCGGGCCGCGGTGGCAACGCGTCTGGTAACGGTGGTTCGGGTGGCTCTTCCGGCGGCGGTTCTTCCGGTGGGGGTTCTTCCGGTGGGGGGTCTTCCGGCGGCGGTTCTTCCGGCGGCGGTTCTTCCGGCGGCGGCGGTCACGGCAATGGTGGCGGCCATGGCGATGGCGGTGGTCACGGCAATGGCGACGGCGGTGGTCACGGCGATGGGGGCGGCCACGGCAACGGCGGTGGCCATGGCAGCGGTGACGGCGGCGGTCACGGTAACGGCGATGGTGGTGGTCACGGTAACGGCGGTGGCAACGGCAACGGCGATGGTGGTGGTCACGGCAATGGCGATGGCGGCGGTCACGGTAACGGCGGTGGCCACGGCAACGGCGATGGCGGTGGTCACGGCAATGGCGACGGCGGCGGTCACGGTAACGGCGGTGGCAACGGCAACGGCGATGGTGGTGGTCACGGCAATGGCGATGGCGGCGGTCACGGTAACGGCGGTGGCCACGGCAACGGCGATGGTGGTGGTCACGGCAATGGTGGCGGCCATGGCAACGGCGATGGCGGCGGCCACGGCAACGGCGATGGTGGCGGTCACGGTAACGGCGGTGGCCACGGCAACGGCGATGGTGGTGGTCACGGCAATGGTGGCGGCCACGGCAACGGCGATGGCGGCGGTCACGGCAACGGCGGTGGCCATGGCAGCGGCGATGGCGGTGGTCACGGCAGCGGCGGTGGCCATGGCAGCGGCGATGGCGGTGGCCATGGCGACGGTGGCAACGGTGGCCACGGCAATGGCGGTGGCAACGGCAATGGAAACGGCAGCGGCGGCGCTGGCAATGGCGGGGCCAACGGTGTCGGCAATGGCCATGGCAGCGGGAACGGCAATGGCGGCGGTCACGGCAACGGCGGATCCTCCGGAGGCAACCACTGACCTGCAGCGTTGCCCGGCCGGGCGTCGTCAGAGCATCTCGAGCGCGCGCTTGCTGCGTGGCGGACGGAAGTACGCGTCAAGCTGCGCGCGCTCGTCATCGCTGAACATGAAATCGAGCGCGGCCCGGTTGTCGCGCACGTGTTCGATGCGCGACGCCTTCGGGATCGCGAAAACCCCCGGCTGCGCGAGCACCCACGCGAGCGCGACGCGCATCACCGACACCCCGCGCTGCCGTGCGATCTCGTCGAGCGGCGAGCGCTTCGGCAGCCGTCCGTGATCGACCGGGCTGTAGGCCATCGCCGGCATCCCGTGCCCGGCAAGCCATGGCAGCAGGTCGAATTCCGGGCCGCGCCGCGCGATGTTGTAGAGGATCTGGTTGGTCGCGCACGCGCCGCCGCCGGCTTCATCGACGAGCTCGGCCATGTCGGCCGTATCGAAGTTGCTGACACCCCAGTGACGGATCTTGCCCGCGCGCTGCAGCGCTTCGAAGCCTTCGACCGTTTCATCGAGCGGCACCGAGCCGCGCCAGTGCAGCAGATACAGGTCGAGGCGATCGGTACGCAGGCGCTTGAGGCTCGCATCGCACGCGGCAACGACGCCGCGCCGGCTCGCATGATGCGGATAGACCTTGCTGACAAGGAACACGTCGTCGCGCAGGCCCGCAAGCGCCTCGCCGACCAGTTCCTCGGTCGCGCCGTCGCCGTACATCTCGGCCGTGTCGACCAGCGTCATTCCGAGCGCGACGCCTTCGCGCAGCGCGGCGATCTCGTCCGCGCGCCGGGCCGGCCGCTCGCCCATCTCCCACGTGCCCAGGCCAAGCTTCGGAATCGTCTCGCCGTCCGGCAGGACGACCGTGGCGATCGTGTCTGTCATGCGTTCCTCGTTGCGGATTCATGGCCGCGCGCCGCGACCCAGGCATGGAATACGACGCATCAGTGTAGTCAATCGGCGCGCAATTCACCTATTGCACGGCAAAAACCGGCTATAACGGCGCCACGCGATGACTTAGAATGGCCGCAACCTGATCGATACCCACTCCATGAAGGCATCCACGGACGACCGCTGGCAGGACCTGCGCCCCGACCCCGACAACGACACGCCGCTCTACCTGCAGCTCGCCCGCAAGCTCGGCGACGCGATCCACGACAACCGCTGGACAGCCGGTGAGGCATTGCCCTCCGAGCGCGTGCTGTCCGATGCACTCGGCGTATCGCGCATCACCGCGCGCAAGGCGATCGCGCTGCTCGTCGAGCAAGGCCTGATTCGCCGCACGCAGGGCGCCGGCAATTTCATCCAGCCGCGCTACGAGGATCCGCTGTCGCGGCTGTCGAGCTTCAGCGAAATGCTCGAACGGCGCGGCTTCAAGCCGAGCTCGCAATGGCTCGCACGCGAGATCCAGCCGGCGAACCGCGACGAAGTGATCCAGCTCGGGCTGTCGCCGGCCGCATCGGTCACGCGCCTGAAACGCCTGCGCCTCGCCGACGGCATCGTGATGGCCGTCGAGAATTCGACGTTTCCCGCGACGCTGATCCCCGATCCGCAGGCAATCGGCGATTCGCTGTACAGCTATCTCGAAGCGCGCGGCACGCCGATCGTGCGCGCGCTGCAGCATTTCCGCGCGGTCAACGCGACCGACGAGATCGCCGAGCAGATGGGCATCGCACCGCACGACGCGCTGCTGCTGATCACACGAATCGGCTATACGTCGGACCAGCGCGCGATCGAACTGACCGATACCTACTGCCGCAACGACTACTACGACTTCGTCGTCGAACTGCGCAAGTAACGCGAGCCGCGCCGCCGGCGCTTACAGCCAGCGCGCATCGTCGGTGCCGGGCGGCACGGACGGGCGCGCAAGCGACGGCGGTGTCACCGATAACCGCTCGGCGGGCCGCACCGCGTCGAGCATGCCGAACGGCGACGCGATGCGCTCGATCCGGTCGCTTACGTCGGCGCGCGCGAAATCGGGTGCCTGCAGGCCGTCCGGCACGATACCGAACGACTGCAGCCAGCGGCCCGTCTGCGCGAGCGACAGTCGCACGTGCCAGCTTCCCCCTTCGCGTGCCCTGCGCGCGAGCGCGATCATCGCGCCGAACGCCGCGAGATAACCCGTTGCATGATCGAGCGCCTGGCACGGCAGGTGGCGCGGCGCGTTCGCGTGCGCGGCCTGCTGTTCCTGCCACGCGATCCCGCTCGCCGACTGCACGAGACTGTCGAAGCCGCGCCGCTGCGCCCACGGCCCCGCATGCCCGTATGCCGATATCGACACGCACACGATGCCGGGCCGCCGCGCCGCCAGCGCGAGCGGTCCGAAGCCGCGCGCCGCGAGCGCGCCGGGCCGGTACGACTGCAGGAACACATCCGCATCGCGTGCGAGCGCGTGCAGCGTATCGACGCCCGCGTCGTCGCGCAGGTCGATCCACGTCGAACGCTTGCCACGCCCGTTGTCGATCACGAGCGGCGCGATGTTCGGCAGGTGCGGGCCGTTGACAAGCAGTGTCTGCGCGCCGTGCGACGCCAGCGTGCGGCCCGCGACCGGCCCCGCGATGATCCGCGTGAGATCGAGCACGCGCACACCGGCAAGCGGCTGGCCGGCGTCGCCCCCGCCGATCGGCTCGACGGGGGCATCGCCGATCCGCTCGATCTCGAACAGCGGCAGCGAGGCGATCGCACGCGCCTGCTCGTGTGCCGCCCACTCGTCAGGCGTTCTGATCAATGCGGCGCACAGCCCGGCCTCGGCCAGCGCGGTGTCGAGTGCTGCGCCGTCCCGCGTGCGGATCGCCGCGGCGACGTCGTCCCGCTGCGCGCCGCAGCCGAGCACGCCGAGCATCCCCTGCAGGTGATGCGGAAAGTTTGCGTGCAACTGGATCCAGCGCCCGTCGCGCGTCTCGTAGAAGCCCGTCACCGGATGACGCAACTCCGGCGGCGGGCCGTCGTCCACGCGCAGATAGCGTTCGCTGCGGAACGCGACGAGCGCGTCGCGCACCGATACGTCGACGGTTTGCGCAACGCCCGTGCGAAGCCGATGGCATTCGGCCGCCGCGAGCCCGGCTGCCGCGATCGTCGCCGCGGCCAGCGTGCCGACCCGGAAGGTCGACGGCAGCGTCGGGTCCTGCCCCGTCACGGTCGCGCGTGCCGGCGCGTCGGGGTCGCCGCGTGCGAGCCGCCACAGATGCGTCAACGCGAGTTCAGGTGTCATGGCGAGACGAGCCGTGGGGGGGAGACAGGATCGAGTCTAGAATTCGCGACCGTCGCGAGCAATCCTGGACGCAAGCCGATCCGCCAGCGCCGGGAGGCTACGTCGGCAACGATGCCGGCGCATGACGCCGGCCGTCGCGCCATGCGACGAGCGGCCGCCACCACGCCTGCGCGGCGCGCACGGCGGGCGCGTCGAGCGGACCGAACGCGAACGTCGCGCCGTGCGCCCCCGCGCTGACCCAGACGCGCATGCCGGGCGTGAGCGTCAGCGAATCGCCGGCGCCGAGCCAGTGATCGTCGATCCGGCCCTCGATCGTCACCCAGACCTCGCCGTCGGCCACCTCCAGTGCGGTGCGATCGACGATCCGCCATCGACCGGCCGGCTCGTCGCCTTCGATCACGTAAAGTCGCAGTTCGCGCATGGCAGCCTCCTGGTCGCACGGGTTCGATGGCACCAGGATTTCGGACAGCGGCAGCACACGGACAGATACGGCGGCAGACCCTTTCGGCTGAACTGTACCGGTCACTCGACGAGGACAGGCACCCGCAGGCCGGACTTCGCACCGCCCTTGCGCCGAACCTGCACGGCGCGACGGCTTTCCCTACAATGTCGGCTGTCCCGCACCACCGCCCCGCCCCCATGTTCCAGCGCCCGCCTGCCGCCGCTCCCGGCGAAAAGAACCTCACCCTGATGCTCTGGCTCGTCGCAACGGGCTTCTTCATGCAGACGCTCGACTCGACGATCGTCAACACGGCGCTGCCGTCGATGGCCGCGAGCCTCGGCGAATCGCCGCTGCGCATGCAGTCGGTGGTGATCGCGTACTCGCTGACGATGGCGGTGATGATCCCCGTGTCGGGCTGGCTCGCCGATACCTTCGGCACGCGGCGCGTGTTCTTCAGCGCGATCCTGGTGTTCTCGCTCGGCTCGCTGCTGTGCGCGAACGCGCATACGCTGCAGCAACTCGTCGCGTTCCGCGTCGTTCAGGGGGTCGGCGGCGCGATGCTGCTGCCGGTCGGGCGACTCGCGGTGCTGCGCACGTTCCCGGCCGAACGCTACCTGTCCGCGCTGTCGTTCGTCGCGATTCCCGGCCTGATCGGCCCGCTGATCGGGCCGACGCTCGGCGGCTGGCTCGTGAAGATCGCGTCGTGGCACTGGATCTTCCTGATCAACGTGCCGGTCGGCGTCGCGGGCTGCATCGCGACCTTCTATTCGATGCCCGATTCGCGCAACCCGGCCGTCGGCCGCTTCGACCTGAAGGGCTATCTGCTGCTGACGATCGGCATGGTCGCAATCTCGCTGTCGCTCGACGGGCTCGCCGATCTCGGCATGCAACACGCGGCCGTGCTCGTGCTGCTGATCCTGAGCCTTGCGTGCTTCGTCGCATATGGCCTGTATGCGGTGCGCGCGCCGCAGCCGATCTTCTCGCTCGAGCTGTTCAGGATCCACACGTTCAGCGTCGGGCTGCTCGGCAACCTGTTCGCGCGGATCGGCAGCGGCGCGATGCCGTACCTGATCCCGCTGCTGCTGCAGGTGAGCCTCGGCTACTCGGCGTTCGAGGCCGGGCTGATGATGCTGCCGGTGGCGGCGGCCGGGATGTTCTCGAAGCGGATCATCACGCGCCTGATCACGCGCTACGGCTATCGCAAGGTGCTGCTCGTGAACACGATCATGGTCGGCGTGATGATGGCGAGCTTCGCGCTGATGCGCGACACGGTGCCGGTCTGGGTGAAGGTCGTGCATCTCGCGCTGTTCGGCGGCTTCAACTCGATGCAGTTCACCGCGATGAACACGCTGACGCTCAAGGATCTCGGCACGGGCGGCGCGAGCAGCGGCAACAGCCTGTTCTCGCTCGTGCAGATGCTGTCGATGAGCCTCGGCGTCACGGTCGCGGGGGCGCTGCTCGCGACGTTCACGGGCATGCTGCGCACCGTGACGCCGAGCAACACGCTGCCGGCGTTCCATGCGACGTTCATCTGCGTCGGGATCATCACGGCCGCTTCCGCGTGGATCTTCGCGCAGCTCGCGCCCGAGATCCGCAGCACCGCGCGCAAGACCGACCCGTCCGAGCGCGCGTGACGCGCGGCGCGCGCCGAACCGGGTCGGCGCGCACCATTGCGGTGCAGTGCGGGCCGTTCGATGCGCCGGCGATGACCGATGGCCCGGCCGCGACGCGCCGCCGCACGGGGTACGATGCCGTGCACGCTTCTTGCTCGCCTATTCTCTAGGTAAACTGGCAGTCTTCCTTCGGCCGACATCATGAGCATGATCGAAATCGATCCCCCCGGCTTTCAGCCGCCCCGCCCCGTCGCCGGCGACGACGGGAACCGGCGCACCGTGCTGTACGGCGGCTACACCGTGTTCAGCGTGTTCCAGCCCGTTTTCTCGGTGTCGCACCGCCGCGCGATCGGCTATCACGCGTCGCTGCGTGCGCACGACGAGGACAGCCGCCAGGTGGCGTCGCACGAGGTGTTCACGCAGGCGGCGCGGCGCGGCGACCTGCTCGAGCTCGGCCGGCTCGCCGAATCGCTGCATCTCGGCAACTTCCACGCGTTCGACAGTCATGACGAATGGCTCTTCCTGAGCCTGCATCCGGCCGCGCTGATGGACACCGTCTACAGCGACGCCCTGCTCGCGAACCTGAAGGCGCTCGGGCTGCCGCCGCATCGCGTGGTGCTCGAAGTGCCCGAGCAGGCGGGCGGCGAAACGCCGCGCTATGCGGCGATCGTCGACGGGCTGCGCAAGGCCGGCTTCCTGATCGCGCTGGTCGGGTTCGGCGCGAAGCATTCGAACATCGACCGCGTGTGGCACCTGCATCCCGACATCGTCACGCTCGATCGCGGCATCCTCGCGCAGGCAAGCGAGCACTCGCATCTCGAACGCGTGCTGCCGGGGCTCGTGTCGCTGCTGCACGAATCCGGCCAGCTCGTGCTGATGGGCGGGCTCGCGACCGAACGCGACGCGCTGATCGCACTCGAGTGCGACGTCGATTTCGTGCAGGGCCAGTATTTCGCGGGGCCGAGCGTCGAACCGGTGCAACCGCAGGCCGCCGCGGGCTGCATGGATACGCTGTCGGCCGCATTGCGGCTGCGCGTCGCGCAACGCGAGCGCACGCAGGCGGAACGGCTCGCACCGTACGTCGCGGCGCTCGAGGAAGCGAGCCGGAAGCTCGGCGCGGGCGAGCCACTCACCGACGCGGCGGCCGTCGTACTCGGGCTGCCCGAGACCGCCCGGTGTTTCCTGCTCGACGCATCGGGGCGCCAGATCGGCGACAACGTGCTCGCGCGCGGCAGCGTATCGCAGCGCGCCAAGCGCTTCCGGCCGCTGCTGCACTCGGAAGGCGCGAGCTGGGAACGGCGCCCGTACTTCATCGACGCGATGCGCGCGCCGGGCCACGTGCACCTGACGTCCCCCTACCTGTCGATCAACGAGGCGCACCTGTGCGTGACCGCGTCGATCGCCGCGCCGGTCGCGACCGGCATGCAGGTGCTGTGCGTCGACATCAACTGGGAAGCGGCACTCAACCGCGAATGAGCGCGCCGCCGCGCCGCGCTCACGCGGCGGCGGCCTTGCGCGCGATCAGCCGGTGCACGCGCTTGCCGGACGATGCGCTGACGACCTCGTGCTCGTCGATCACCTGCGTGCCCGCGCCGAGCGCCGCCCGCATCCGCGCCGAATCGAGCGGCGTGTAAAGGCGGCCGCGCTCGTCGCGCAACGCGCCGTTGCCGGCCACCCGCCAGCTCACGTATAACGTGCCGCCCGGCATCAGGAGTTCGGCCAGCCGCGCGGCGGCGGCCGCCGCGTCCGCCTGTTCGAGATGCATCACGACCGTTTCGCACAGCACGTTGCGAAACGCGCCGGACGGCACGCCGGCCAGCGCTGGCAGTGCGGCCAGCTCGAAGGTGAGGTCCGGATGGCGGCGCCGCGCCTCGTCGAGCAGTGCGACGCTCGCGTCGTAGCCGCGCACGTCGAAGCCGCGCGACGCGAGCCAGGCCGTATCGCGCCCGGCTCCGCAGCCGACGTCCGCGGTCGGCCCCGGCGAAAAATGCTGCTCCAGCAGCGCGTACATGTCGTCTGGCGCGGCCTGGTCGAGCCAGTCCTGCGCGTATTGCGCGGCATGGGCGTCGTACGCATCGAGAGTCGGGCGATCCACCATGTGACAGCTCCGCATAAGCGTCGTATGACGCACCCCGCATCTTGGCCGCAGCACCTGCCTTGCGGCCCCCCCACGCCCCGCGCG
>NZ_QOBB01000135.1:0-27376 GCF_024704855.1 Burkholderia sp. HAN2018
CATGCGCAGCCGGCCGCGAGCCGCCACGCGGGGCGGCTCGCCTTCATCGCCCACAGCGCGCCGACGATCCACAGCGCGGCCAGCGCCGCGCCCTGCATCGCCGGCAGCGCGGCGAACACCGACAGCCCCGTGCCGGCCGCGATCCGGTTCGGCCGCAGCACGACGAACGGCAGGCCGAGCACCGCGACGATCGTGAGGATTCCGATCAGGATGCCGACCTTGTCGGGGTTCACGCGCCGCGCGGACGCCGCCGCGCGTTCGGTCATTTCACGAAGCCCTTCGCTTTCAGGTAGCTTTTCGCGACGCCGGCTGCCGGCTCGCCGTTGATCTGGATGCGCGCGTTCAGCGACTGCAGCGTCTTCAGGTCGAGGCTCGCGAACACCGGTTTCAGGTAATCGGCGATCTGCGGGTGCGCTTTCAGCACGGCTTCGCGGATCACGGGCGCCGGCGCGTAGACGGGCTGCACGTGCTTGTCGTCGTCGAGCACCGCGAGGCCGCTCGACGCGATGCCGCCGTCGGTGCCGTACACCATCGCCGCGTTCACGCCGTCGGTCTGGTTCGCGGCGGCCTTGATCGTCGCGGCCGTATCGCCGCCCGACAGCACGACGAGCTGCTCGGGCTTCAGCTTGAAGCCGTACGCTTTCTCGAACGACGGCAGCGCCGACGCGCTGTTCACGAATTCGGCCGACGCGGCGAGCTTCACCTTGCCGCCGCCCGCGACCCACTTGCCGAAATCGGAGAACGTCTTCAGGTGCTGCGACTGCGCGACGGGGGCGAGCAACGCGACGCCCCACGTGTTGTTCGCGGGCGCCGGGGCGAGCCACACGAGATGGTTCGCCGCGTAGTCGAGCTTCTTCGCGGCGTCGTAGCCCTGGCTCGCGTTCTTCCACAGAGGATCGTCGGCCTTGTTGAAGAAGAAGGCGGCGTTGCCCGTGTATTCGGGGTAGATGTCGATCTCGCCGCTCGTGAGCGCCTTGCGCACGATCGGCGTGGTGCCGAGCGCGATCTTTTCGGTGACGGGGATGCCGTGCGCCTTCAGCACTTGCGAAATCAGGTTGCCGAGCAGGTTGCCTTCGGTGTCGATCTTCGACGACACCACGACGGGTGCGTCGGCGTGCGCGCCGGGTGCGACGAGGGCGGCGGCGAACGCGAGGCCCAGAATCCGGGCGGGCAGGGCGAGCTTCATGAGCCAATCTCCAGGACGGGGGCGTAGGCCGCACGTTACTTGACTGGGCGGGCTTTGGCAAACCGCGTGCGGCGGCGTGTCCACAGCCCGCGTGGGGATAACCCGCATGAGTCGCGCGGGCTTGTTACACTCGATTTCGTCTCCGCCTGCCGACAATTGCCGACATGAAACCCGAGCTGCTGGTCCTCATCGCATTGCGCGGCGACGCGCACCACGAGATCGCCGCGTCGTTCGACGTGCGCCATGCCCCGACTGCCGAAGAACGCGAACGCGCGATCGCCGAACACGGCGGCACGATACGCGCGGTGCTGACCAACGGCAGCACGGGGCTCACCGGCGCCGAGATCGACCGGCTTCCGCAACTCACCTTCGTCAGCGCGCTCGGCGCGGGCTACGAGCATATCGACGTCGCGCATGCGAAGGCGCGCGGCGTCACGGTCGTGACGGGCGCCGGCACCAACGACGATTGCGTGGCCGATCACGCGTTCGCGCTGCTGCTCGCGGCGGTGCGCAACGTGGTGCCGCTCGATGCGAAAACCCGTGCCGGCGTGTGGCGCGACGGGCTGCCGATGCCGCCGAACGTGTCGGGCAGGAAGCTCGGCATCGTCGGGCTCGGCAAGATCGGCGAGAAGTGCGCGCGTCGCGCAGCCGGCTTCGACATCGAGATCGGTTATCACAACCGGTCGGAGAAGAACGTTCCCTATCGCTATTTCGACCGCGTCGACGCGCTCGCGCAGTGGGCCGATTTCCTGATCGTCGCGACGCCGGGCGGCGCGGGCACGCGGCACCTGATCGACCGCACCGTGCTCGATGCGCTCGGGCCGGGCGGTTTTCTCGTCAACGTATCGCGCGGCAGTGTTGTCGATACCGCTGCTTTGGCAGACGCGTTGCGCGAAGGGCGCATCGCGGGCGCGGGGCTCGACGTGTACGAAGGGGAACCGGAGCCGCCGCGCGCGCTGACGGGTCTCGACAGCGTCGTGCTGACGCCGCACATGGGCGGTTGGTCGCCGGAGGCGCTCGATCGCTCGGTGCAGCAGTTTCTCGACAACGCGAAGCGGCATTTCGCGGGGCAGCCGGTGTTGACGCCGGTGTGATGGCCGCAGGGCGGGCGCGAGTCAGCCCGCCTGTCTGCAGAATTCCCAATAGAAATCCGGCAGGTTCGCCGGCTTGCCGCCATCGAGGTCGATCCAGCCGAACTGGTCGTGCTCGTCGCTCAGGACGATTTCGTGCCGATCGACCCGGCACTCGAAGCACACGATGAGCACGCGCTTGCCCGGCACGACCTCGCACGAGCGGCTCGCCACGTAGCGGATCGCCGAGGCGACGATTCCGCATTCCTCCCGCACTTCGCGCGCGACGGTTTCCTCGAGCGATTCGCCGGCTTCGGGCCAGCCGCCCGGCAACTCCCATTCGTCGCGTGGATTGCGCAGGAACAGAACCGAGCATCCGTCGCGGACGATGGCTTTCGCGCTGAGGGGGATCATGAGGCGGCACCGTTGGCGTTCGACTTTCGCAGCGTAGCGCAGGTGTGCCGTTCCTGCTGCGATCCCCCGCCTGCGCCGACGAGCGCGCAGACGGGGGAGGCGGCGCCGTTGCGCCGGACGCCGGCGTGCGGTTACACGCCTGCCGACGACGACGCCAGCGGCACCGTCACCGACGTCCCGGCCGGATCGAGCGTCAGGCCCGTGCCCGGCGTCGGCCGCAGCGTTGCCTCGTTGTCGCTGGACAGGACGACGAGCCCCAGCCGGTGGCCGGCTTCCAGCTTGTAGTCACGCGGCATGAACGTCAGCTTCAAGTCGTACGGCATCCCGGGCAGCACGGGCTCCGAGCGCCACTCGGACCACCGGTTGCGCGGGTCGGTCCACGCGCGCGTGACGATCGTGGCCGTACCGTCCGGTGCGCGATCGACCAGCAGGGCCGTCACGTTGGCCACCGCCGTGAAGGTCAGCCTGACGCGTGCGGTCGCGGCACCGGACAGGCGTGTCGCGGCCGTGAGCGGCGCGGTTTCGAAACGGCTGCGATTCTCGCCGGTCGGTGCGTTCGCCAGCGTGAGCGCGGTGATGCGCGCATCGTCCGTGAAGCGCGCGAGCGGGCCGCCGGTCGGCAGCCGCAGCAGCGAGCCGGTGCCTGCGCCGTCGCCGCCGGCAAAGTACGTGACCGGCGTGGCGTGACGTGCGGCCCAGTCCGCTTCCTTCAGCAGCGTGCCGTCTGCCTGCTCGATCACCGCGCGCGGATCGCGTTCGACGCCGTTGTCATAACCGATCAGATAACGCGTAAACCAGCGGTTCACCTCCGCGGTCCATGCATCGGCCATCGCCGGCACGCGGGTCGGGTCGGTGTGCTTCAGGCGGTGCAGCCACAGCTGCGTCGGCACGCCCTGGCGCCGCATCGCGAGATACCACAACGTTGACTGGTCGACGCGCACGTTGTCGTCGGTCAACCCTTGCGCGACGAGCGCCGGCGCGACCGCGAAGCCGGTCGGGATGTCGCGCGCGGCCCAGAACGGCGAATAGTCGCCGGTCTTGCGGTCTTCCTGCTGCAACGCTTCGTCGATCAGGTGCGTGCAACGCTCAGGATGCGCGTTCGTCAGCAGCGCCTTGATGTACACGTCGACGTCTTCGCCCTGATAGCCTTCCGGCGCACGCACGAGCCCGCCCGAGCGGTAGTAGCCGTACATGTTCGTCAACCCGGCGACCGGCACGATCGCATCGAGCCCGCGCGTGCGCAGGCTCGCGACCATCTTCGGCAGCGTGCCGTCGTACGACACGCCGTACATGCCGACGTGGCCCGTCGACCAGTTCGCGACGACCGTCTTGCCGTTCGCGTCCTTCGCGGTCGCGTCGCGGCCGAGCCAGCGGATCACCGATGCCATCGCGACCGATTCGTCGCGCGTGAGGATCGTCGGGCAACCGTCCGAGCCGGCGGTGCCGAGCGAATCCGCGTAGACGATCGTGAAGCCGCGCGGAATGAAGTAACCCTCGATCCACGAGCGCCCGGCGGCGGCGGCCTCCACCTGCTGCAGCATCCGCACCTGCGGCGCGGCGGCCATGATGCGCGCGGACGTCGAGGCGGCCGCGGCCGCCTGCGCATTGGCGGCGGGGTGCGGCGTGCCGTCGAGTTCGACGTCGACGTTGTGGTCGGGGCTGTCGGCGAGGCCCGCGTAGTACGGGCTCGCGAGCACGATGACGGGCGTGCGCGCGCCGTTCGCGGTTTCGGTCGGGCGCACGATGCGCACGTGGATGCGGTCGCGCGTGCCGTCGCCGTCGGAATCGACCGACGTGTCGACCCACGCGTTCTCCTCGATCGTGCCGCCCGACAGCGACGGCTGCACCTGGCCGTTCGCGATCACGGGGCGGTAGCGGCCGCCGCTGGCCGGATTGGCGTACGGGACGCCGGACGGCGAGATGCGTGATGCGAGCGACTGCTTGTCGGCCGCCGATGCGGCGGCTCCCTCCTGTTGGCCCTGCGCGAGCGCCGAGACGCCCGCCACGCTGCCACCGTCGTCGCCGCCGCACGCGGCGAGCGTCGTGGCCGCAACGAGCGCGGGAAGCCACGCGCGACGCAATCCGGTTCGATGAATGTCCATTGTCGACCTCTTGTTGTGATTGTCCGGAACCGGCCGGCCCGCGATATGCCCCCCGCGGCCCGGCCGGGTGCTGCATCGGATGAAACGGAACTGCACCTTCGAAAGCGCCGGGCGCGATGCCCGGGTGTCACGGCCGGTGTGGACGCGCGTCACGCGTCGCGCAACCCGGCGGGTGTCGGGGCGACTGCATTGCCCCGACCGGAAAGCGTCAGCACGGCCGCCGGTTCATGACGCGCGGTCGGCCCGGGGCCGGTGGCGCGAAGTGAATGGAGGAGTGCGAATCAAATGCGGGCATGCCCGATCTTCCTTCAGGTTTCGGATGAAACGGAACGGCACGATGCGATGAGGCGGGGATGGTGCGAACGGCGGTGCTGCAACGGCAGGAAAGCGCGACGCGAGTCGGCGAGGCGAGCCGGATTGCTTTCCGGAAGCTTGCGCAAACTTATCTCAGTGAAATCTCGGTGTCAAACTTTTTTAGTTTCAGTCAAACAAAGTATTGGCACGTGCTTCGTGATCGATGTGCGATCGGTCTAAATTTCCGCGAAATTTGTCCGTAAACGGTAAAAAACGGATTGAAAGGAGAGAGAGGGCATGACGATTTCAGTCACGGCAGCGAGCGGCCTTACGCTCGCGCAGATGGTGCAGGAAGCCGCGCTCGACGGGCGTCGACAGGCGGACACGGCGGCCGGGAAACCGCAGGACACGCCGCTCGAGATCCGGGCGCTGGACCCGGAAGCGATGCAGGCGGCGCGCAAGAAGCAGTTGACGATCCTGGGCGACCTGTCGACGAAGCTGCGCGACGTCACCAGCGAGCTCGCGACGAGCCTGCAGGAGATCATCGCGAAGCGCCCGGACCTGGCCGACGCGAAGTTCGACTTCATGACCGACAACGGCCGGATCAAGGTCGTGTCGAAGACGATGACGGAGAGCGATCGCGCGTGGGTGGAGTCGACGCTGAACGCGAACGCGGGCCTCGTGCTCGCGACGCGCGAGTTTCACCAGCAGGCCGTCGACTTCGCCGAGCAGGGCGCCGCCGCGGTGGGCGACACGTTCTCCGACGACGATCGCAAGGTGGCCAGCCAGCGCGCCGACGCGGACTTCCTCTTCATGAAGGAGATGAATGCGTCCGTCGCGCGCAACCGGAAATTCGAGGAGGTCGGCGGGCATTTCACCACGCAGGACGGCACGCGGCTGAACTTCGACGAGTCGGCCGGCAGCGCGCGCGGCACGCTCGCGCTGCTGGATACCGATCGTCAGTTGTCGTCGGGTGCGGCGATCTTCGTCAGCGACGAGTCGGGGCAGAAGACGTACGGCAGGCGCGCGGGCCTGATCGACGTCGGCTTCGGGAACGCGTTCGAGGACATCCTGAACGGCACCCACAGCGTCGGTTTTCACGAGACGGCATGACGGCGCCGGCGCGCCGTGCCGAAGCGCCGCGCGCCTATTCGTCGCGCAGCGCTTCGGCCGGCCGTACCCGCGCGGCGCGCCAGCTCGGATAGAGCGTCGCGACGCACGACATCAGGAACGCGGCCGCGGCGATCTCGATCACGTCGATCGCCGCGAGCTTCGACGGCAGCGAACTGAGGAAATACACGGACGGCGTCAGGAAGTGGATGCCGAGCAACTGCTCGACCGCCGGCAGCACCCACGGGATGCTCACCGCGATCGCGCAGCCGAGCGCGACGCCCGCCAGCGTGCCGGTGAGGCCGATCGTCATCCCCTGGATCGCGAAGATCTTCATGATCGACCCCGGCGGCGCGCCGAGCGTGCGCAGGATCGCGATGTCGCCCTGCTTCTGCGTGACGGTCATCACGAGCGACGACACGAGGTTGAACGCGGCGACCGCGACGATCAGCATCAGGATCAGCGACAGCATGCGCTTTTGCAGCCGCTCGGCCTCGAACCACGTGCGGTTCTGCCGCGTCCAGTCGCGGATGTAGAGATCGCCCGACAGCGAGCGCGACAGTTCCAGCGCGACGTCGGGCGCGCGCTGCAGGTCGTCGAGGCGCAGCCGGATGCCGGTCGGCGCGCGCACGTTGAACAGCGTCTGCGCGTCGCGGATATGGATGTATGCGAGCGCGCTGTCGTACTGGTAGTGGCCCGACTCGAACGTGCCGACCACGTTGAACTGCCGGAACTGCGGCAGCGCGTCGCCGATGCGCGCGGTGTTGCCGGGCGCAAAGAACGTGATGCGGTCGCCGATCTTCACGTGCAGCGCGTCGGCCAGCGCCGAGCCGAGCACGATGCCCATCCCGCCCGGCACGAGCGCGTCGAGCCGCCCCGTCTTCGGCTTGCGCGCGATCTCGGACACGCGCGGCTCGAGCACGGGGTCGATGCCGCGCAGCGCGACGCCCGTCACGCTGCCCGCGTTCGTCAGCAGCGCCTGCGCGTCGACGTAGGGCGCGACGGCGCGCACCGCCGGGTTCCGCAGCGATTCGTGCGCGGTGAGCCGCCAGTCGGGCATCGCGCCGGTGGGCGAGAAGATCTCCACGTGCGCGAGCACCGACAGCATCCGGTCGCGCACTTCGGTCCGGAAACCGTTCATCACCGACAGCACGACGATCAGTGCCGCGACGCCGAGCGCGATGCCGGCCATCGCCGCGCCGGCAATGAACGACACGAAGCCGTCGCCGGCCGAGCGCCGGCCGCCGCGCGCGTAGCGCAGCCCGATCTGCCATTCGAACGGGAGTTTCAAGCGGATTCCTTTCATTTCGATTCGATTCGTGCCGAGCCGCGCATTCTAGCGAACGCGGCGCGGGTGCGCGCAGCGGTTGGGGCGGCGAGCCGAAATCCCGCCCGACCGGACGGTCGACGGCCGGCGTTGCGCGCCGGCACACCGATATTTCCATCGTTTCGGGTCTGATCGATAATGGCGGCCAGCATCCGGTCGAACACAACATTCCAAGCATTCCGGCGCAACCAGGGCCGCGCCGTCACAGACCAATAAATCTCGGGGAACGCCGCCGAAGCCGGCCGCACGTCCTTGAACAAGGAAATAACAACATGGATTTGCTGCGCTTCCTGCTGCTCCTGCCGATTCGCGCGGCGGGCTTCGTCTGGTGGCTGCTCGGCTGCGCGCTGCGGCCGCTGGTCGGCGACGTGTCGTGGACGGCGCCCGCGTGGATGGGCATCACCGCCGCGGCCGTGCGCCGCCGCCCGTGGCACGCCGGCGGCATCGTGCTGCTCGCGGCCGCGCTCGGCTACGGCGGTTACTGGTTCAAGCATCGGCCGAAGCCGCCGGAGCCCGAGACCGTCACGTTCACCGTGAAGGCGCCGCCGATCACCACCTATGAGGTGGACGACAGCGACAAGCCGAAGATCACCGTGCATCCGCTCGACGTCGTGTTCTCGCAATCGGCCGCGCCGATCGAGCAGGTCGGCAAGCCGGCCGGAGAGGGCATCGAGATGACGCCTGCGCTCAAGGGCGCGTGGGCGTGGGTCGACGACAAGACGCTGCGTTTCACGCCGGCGGCCGACTGGCCGGTCGGCGCGCACGTCGAGGTGCGTTTCGCGGTGCACCGGGTGTTCGCGCCGCAGGTGACGATGCACGACGACCGCTTCGCGTTCGATGTGCCCGCGTTTGCCGCCACGTTCGGCAACAACGAGTTCTACCAGAATCCCGACAATCCGGCGGAGAAACAGGCGCTGCTGCAACTGCGCTTCAACTATCCGGTCGATCCGGCCGAATTCGAGAAGCGCATCGGCCTCGTGCTGGTCGGCCGCGACGGCAAGAATGCGACGCCGCTGCGCTACACGGTCAACTACGACAAGATGAAGACGAGCGCGTGGGTGTATTCGCAGCCGCTCGAGATTCCGCGCGATCCGCTGGTCGCACGGCTCGACGTCGACAAGGGCGTGAAGAGCGCGCGTGGCGGCAACGGTACGCCCGACGTGCTGCACGCGGCAGTCGGCGTGCCGGGGCTCTACAGCCTGTCGATCGACAACATCGCGCCGACGCTCGTCGACAACGAGCGCTACGAGCCCGAGCAGGTGCTCGTCGCGGAAGCGTCCGACGGCGTGCGCAGCGCCGACCTCGCGGCGCGCGCGAAGGCGTGGGTGCTGCCGAAGCGCAAGCCGGGCGTCGATCAGTCGGACGACGATCCGCCGTACGAATGGAACGTGGCCGACATCAGCGATGCGGTGCTGAAGCAGTCGAAGCCGCTGCCGCTCGAGGCGGTGCCCACCGAGAACGATTTCGCGACGCTGCAGAGCTTCAAGTACCACGCGACGCCGGGCGAGCGTATCGTCGTGCGGTTCGAGGGCAACCTGAAGTCGGCCGGCGGCTACCTGCTCGGCGAGCCCGTGACGACCGCGTTCACGGTGCCGGACTATCCGAAGCTGCTGCGCTTCATGGCCGACGGTTCGCTGCTGTCGATGAGCGGCAGCAAGCGGTTGTCGGTCGTGTCGCGCAACCTGCCGGGGATGAAGGTCGAGATCGGCCGTGTGCTGCCCGACCAGCTCCAGCATCTCGTGAGCTTCAACAACGGCACGTACGCGCGGCCCGAGCTGTCGTATTCGTTCAGCGAGGATCACATCGTCGAGCGCTTCGTGCAGACGCGCGCATTCCCGGCCGGCGAACCCGGCAAGGCGCATTACGAAGGCATCGATCTCGGCCAGTACCTGAAGGGCGGCAAGCGCGGCGTGTTCCTGCTGCACCTGACGAAGTACGATCCGGCCGCCGAGAAGAAAAAGGCCGACGACGCGAAGGATGGCGATGCATCGTCCGGCGACGGCAGCCAGGATCAGTCCGACAACGCCGACTCGGGCGACAGCAGCGGAAACGACAACGACAGCGACAGCGCGCTCGGCGATACGCGCCTGATCGTCGTGACCGATCTCGGGATGCTGGTCAAGAAGGCGCTCGACGGCAGCCAGGACGTGTTCGTCCAGTCGATCCGCAACGGCCGTCCGGTTGCGGGCGCAACGGTATCGGTGCTCGCGGTGAACGGCCAGGCGCTGTTCACGCAGACGACGGGCGCCGACGGCATCGTGCATTTCCCGGCGTTCAAGGGGCTCGACCGCGAGAAGCGGCCGCAGCTGTACGTCGTGAAGAAGGACACCGACCTGTCGTTCCTGCCGGTGGCCGGCCGCGATCGCCAGCTCGACTTCTCGCGTTTCGACGTCGACGGCGAGCGCAATGCGACGGGCCAGGGGCAACTGTCCGCGTACCTGTTCTCGGATCGCGGCCTGTACCGGCCCGGCGATCCGTTCCACATCGGCCTGATCGTGCGTGCCGCGAGCTGGGCGCGCAGCCCGGCCGGCGTGCCGCTGCAGGCGGAGATCGTCGACCCGCGCGGGATCACGGTCGAGCGCAAGCCGGTGGCGGTCGATGCGACGGGCTTCACCGAGCTCGGCTATACGACGGCCGAAACGGCGCCGACCGGCACGTGGACGGTCAACCTGTACATCGTCAAGGACGGCCAGCCCGGCGCGGAGCCGATCGGCAGCACGACGGTGCAGGTGAAGGAGTTCCTGCCGGACCGGATGAAGGTCGACGCGAAGCTGTCGCAGCAGGTCGTCGAAGGGTGGGTGAAGCCGAAGGGGCTGAAGGGCGTCGTCGACGCGCAGAACCTGTTCGGCACGCCGGCGGAGAAGCGTCGCGTCGCGGCGACGCTGACGCTGCGCCCGGTGTGGCCGTCGTTCCGCAGCTGGCAGGGTTATCACTTCTTCGACGCGCGCCGCGCGAAGGAGGGCTACACGACGACGCTGCAGGACGGCACGACCGACGAGCACGGCCATGCCGAATTCGACCTCGATCTCGACAAGTACGCGGATTCGACCTACCAGCTCTACTTCCAGGCGAAGGCCTATGAAGCGGGAGGCGGGCGCAACGTCGCCGCGAACGCGCAGACGCTCGTGTCGAACAACGACTGGCTCGTCGGCTACAAGTCCGTCGACGATCTCGGCTACGTGAAGCGCGGCAGCCCGCGCACGGTGCGGCTCGTCGCGATCGATCCGAACGCGAAGGCGATCGACGTGAAGGGCCTGCGCGCGCAGCTGGTCGAGGAGCGCTACGTGTCGGTGCTGACCAAGCAGGATTCCGGCGCATACAAATACGATTCGCGGCTGAAGGAGGTGCCCGTCGACGAGAAGCCGCTGACGATTCCGGCGGCCGGGCTCGACTTCACGCTGCGCACCGACAAGCCGGGCAGCTATGCGCTCGTGATCCGCGACGCGGACGGCGCCGCGGTGAACCGGATCGAGTATTCGGTCACGGGCGACGCGAACGTCACGCGTTCGCTCGACCGCAACGCGGAGCTGCAGGTGAGCCTCGCGAAGCACGACTACAAGCCGGGCGAGCAGGTCGAGATCGCGATCCGCGCGCCTTACGCGGGCAGCGGCCTGATCACGATCGAGCGCGACAAGGTGTATGCGCACGCATGGTTCCATGCGGACACGACGAGCTCGATCCAGCACATCACGGTGCCGGCCGGTTTCGAGGGCAACGGTTACATCAACGTGCAGTACATCCGCGATCCGTCGTCCGATGAAATCTTCATGAGCCCGCTGAGCTACGGCGTCGTGCCGTTCTCGGTGAACCTCGATGCGCGCCGCAACGCGCTGTCGGTCGATGCGCCGGCGCTCGTGAAACCCGGCGACACGGTGAATTTCACCGTGCATTCGGCGAAGCCCGCGAAGGTCGTCGTGTTCGCCGTCGACGAGGGCATCCTGCAAGTTGCGCGCTACAAGCTCGGCGATCCGCTGAAGTTCTTCTTCCGCAAGCGGATGCTCGAAGTCGGCACGTCGCAGATCCTCGACCTGATCCTGCCGGACTTCGAGAAGCTGATGGCGATGGCCGCGCCGGGCGGCGACGCCGACGATGCGATCGGCCGTCAGTTGAACCCGTTCAAGCGCAAGCGCGACAAGCCGGTCGTCTACTGGTCGGGGATCGTCGACGTGAACGGCGACACGCGCCTGAGCTATACCGTGCCCGACTATTTCAACGGCAAGCTGCGCGTGATGGCCGTGTCGGTGTCGCCGGACCTGGTCGGCACGTTCGAGGGCGCGACGACGGTGCGCGGCGACTTCGTGCTGTCGCCGAACGTGCCGACGACGCTCGCGCCGGGTGACGAGGCCGACGTCAGCGTCGGTGTCTCGAACAACCTGACGGGCGCCGGCAACCAGCCGGTGCCGGTCGCGGTCACGCTGAAGACGGGGCCGCAGTTGCAGGTGATCGGGCCGGCCACGCAGAACGTCGCGCTCGCGCCGCAGCACGAGGGCGTCGCGATGTTCCGCGTGAAGGCGACCGATACGCTCGGCTCGGGCGCGCTGTCGTTCGGTGCGCGCTACGGCGCGAAGGGCGCGCAGCAGCGCGTCGACGTGTCGGTGCGGCCGGCCGCCGCGTTCCGCACGCAGCTCGACATCGCGCGGCTCGACCCGGGCAAGAAGGCGAGCGTGCCGAACCTGCGGTCGATGTACGACGCGTATGCATCGCGCGATGCGAGCATCTCGACCGCGCCGCTCGTGCTGTCCGAAGGGGTGGCGTCGTATCTCGTCAACTTCGAGCACTACTGCAGCGAGCAGATGGTGAGCGCGGCCGTGCCGCGCGTGTTCGCGGCGAAGTGGCTGTCGGTGCGCGCGCTGACGAGCGCGATGCATGCGACCGACGCCGGCGCCGACACGACGAACGCGGCGGCGATCGCGCAGTTCCTCGGCGTGCTGCGCGGCCGGCAGAACGCGCAGGGCGGGTTCGGCCTGTGGAGCGCGACGCCCGACGCCGATCCGTTCGTGTCCGCGTACGCGATGCACGTGTTGCTCGACGCACGCGAGCGCGGCATCGCCGTGCCGAAGGACATGCTCGACGCGGGCAACCAGTATCTGCAGAAGCTCGCGGCGAACGATTCGCTCGGCTCGCTCGACCTGCTGCGCCAGCGCGCTTACGCGGTGTACTTGCTGACGCGCCAGGGCAACGTGACGACCAACAGCCTCGCGGCCGTGCAGAAGCGGCTGCAGGACGCGTATCCGAACGACTGGAAGAACGACCTCGCGGCCGCATGGCTTGCCGCGTCGTACCAGCTGCTGAAGCAGGACAAGGAGGCCGCGGCGCTGATCGCGGGCCCGCAGGCGCTGCTCGAGCGCAAGCGCGCGTCCGACGGCGGTTACGTGACCGGCTACTACCTCGATCCGCTGACGCGCGACGCGAGCGTGCTGTACCTGATCGCGAAGCACTTCCCGGAGCGCGTGCGCAAGCTGTCGCCGCGCGCGATGGACAACCTCGCCGCGCCGCTCGTCGACAACCGCTACAACACGCTGTCGTCGGCGATGACGATCCTCGCGCTCGATGCGTATGCGGCGTCGAGCGCGGGCCAGCTCGACCAGCTCGCGATCGACGAGGTGCGCGCGGGCGCCGCGCCGAAGGACGTGTCGTCGATCCAGGCGAACCTCGTGCGTTCGGGCACGTGGGCGGCCGGTGCGTCGCGCGTCGACTTCGTGAACGGCAGCACGCTGCCCGCGTGGTGGATCGCGAGCCAGTCGGGCTACGACCGCGGCACGTCGACGAAGGCGATCAGGAATGGCCTGGAGATCGTGCGCGACTACACCGACACGGACGGCAAGCCGCTCGGGAAAATCACGCTCGGCCAGGAGATCGACGTGCACCTGAAGATCCGCGCGACGGGCCCGGCGAACGTCGGCAACATCGCGATCGTCGACCTGCTGCCCGGCGGCTTCGATCCGGTGATCGCGCCGCCGCCCGTCGCCGACACGCAGGACGGCGACAGCGACGGCGGCGCGTCGGCGCCGGTGGCCGATGCGCCGTGGCGTTCGCCGATCGGCGTCAAGGGCTCCACGTGGCAGCCGCAGTTCGCGGACGTGCGCGAGGACCGCGTGGTGATCTACGGCACCGCGACGACCGACGTGCGCGAGTTCGTCTACCGGATCAAGGCGAGCAACGCGGGCCGCTTCGTCGCGCCGCCGGCTTACGGCGAGTCGATGTACGACCGCCGCGTGCAGGCACAGGCACCCGGCGGCATGGCGTTGACCGTGGAGCGCGTGCGATGACGACGCCGCTGCAACGGCCGTGCCGGGTGCGCGGAGCGCCCGCGCGTGGCTGACGCACCGGTGCTGCGGCGCGCGCTGCGCGGCGCCGGCCGCTGGCTGCATCGCTGGCAGAACTGGATCGCCGGCGCGCTGCTCGTATTCGGTGCGCTGGCCGCGTGCCGGCTGTGGCCGCATCCGCCGCTGCGCGACTGGAAGCCGTCGTCGGTCGCGGTGGTCGACGCACAGGGCCGCTTGTTGCGGCTCACGCTGGCGAAGGACGACCGCTACCGCCTGTGGGTGCCGCTCGACCGGATGTCGCCGCAGCTCGTCGAGGCCGTGATGCTGCACGAGGACCGCTGGTTCCGCTGGCATCCCGGCTTCAACCCTTACGGCCTCGCACGCGGGGCGTGGATCACGTATGTGCGCGGCGGCAATCCGCAGGGCGGCTCGACGCTGACGATGCAGCTCGCGCGCTCGCTGTGGCGGCTGAACACGCGCACGCCGGCGGGCAAGCTCGAGCAGGTTGCGCGCGCGGTGCAGCTCGAACTCTTCTATTCGAAACGGCAGATCCTCGAAGCCTATCTGAACGATGCGCCGTACGGCCGCAACGTCGAAGGCGCGGGCACCGCGAGCGTCGTGTATTTCGACCGGATGCCCGATGCGCTGACGCTGCCCGAGGCGCTCGCGCTCGCGGTGATTCCGCAGGACCCGGCGCGGCGCGTGCGCGGCGGGCAGGACGAGATCAACCGTGCGCTGGCCGCGTCGCGCAACCGGCTGTATGCGCGCTGGCTGACGAAGCATCCGGGCGATGCGTCGCTCAAGCCGCTGTTCGCGTTGCCGCTGGCGATGCGGCCCTTGTCGGCCCTGCCTTTCGATGCGCCGCACGCGGTCGACCAGGCGCTCGCCGCACGCAGCGCGTGGCGCACGGCCTCGGGCGGTGCGCCGGACGACGGCGACGGCGGTGCGCGGCTCGTGACGACGCTCGATCTCGACCTGCAGCGCACGCTCGAACGGCAGATCGCGCGTTATGTCGCGCGCAACGACACGCGCGGCGTGCGCAATGCGGCGGCCATCCTCGTCGATACGCGCGACATGGGCGTGAAGGCGCTGGTCGGTTCCGCGAACTTCTTCGACCGCACGATCGACGGGCAGGTGAACGGCACGCTCGCGCGGCGCTCGCCGGGCTCGACCCTCAAGCCGTTCATCTATGCGCTCGGTTTCGACCAGGGCGTGCTGCATCCGCAAACGGTGCTGCGCGACGTGCCGACCGCGTTCGGCCCGTATGCGCCGGAGAATTTCGACGGGCATTTCCTCGGGCCGATCACCGCGACCGACGCGCTGAACCGCAGCCGCAACGTGCCGGCCGTGTGGGTCGCGTCGCAGCTCAAGTCGCCCGACCTGTACCGGTTCCTGCAGGAAGCCGGCGTGCGCCGGCTCGCGAGCGCGCAGCACTACGGGCTCGCGCTCGTGCTCGGCGGCGGCGAAGTGACGATGCAGGATCTCGCGGGCCTCTACGCGATGCTCGCGAATCGCGGCGAATTCCGGCCGCTGCGGCTGCGCGCGGACGAACCGGCGCTGCCCGGCCGGCGCCTGTTGAGCGCGGAGGCGAGCTACATGACGATGGACATGCTGCGCCAGCATCTGCGCCCCGACGAAACGAGCGGCGCGCAGCCGTCGAGCGTGCCCGTCTACTGGAAGACCGGCACGTCATGGTCGTTCCGCGATGCGTGGACGGCCGGCGTGTTCGGCCCGTACGTGCTGGTCGTGTGGGTCGGCAATTTCGACAACTCGACCAATACGGCGTTCGTCGGCGTCGACGCGGCCGCACCGCTGTTCTTCCAGGTCGTCGACGCATTGAATGCCGAGCGCACGCTCGTCGAGCCGCCGCGCGCGGTGCCGCCGCGCCTGAAGCGCGTGCGGATCTGCCTCGCGAGCGGCGACCTGCCGAACGAGTGGTGCCCGCAGCAGGGCTGGACGTGGTTCATTCCGGGCACGTCGCCGATCCGCGTGAGCACCGTGCACCGGCCGGTCGTGATCGACGACGCGACGGGGAAGGCCGCGTGCCCGCCTTACGACGGCAAGCGCACGCATACGGAGATCTTCGAGTTCTGGCCGTCGGATCTGCAGCAGGTGTTCGTGCAGGCCGGCATTGCGCGCCGGCGGCCGCCGCAGAACGCGGCGTGCCGCGACGCGGGGCAGGTCGACGGCGATCCGCCGCGCATCACGTCGCCGCTGCGCGGCAGTACGTATGCGATGCGCGTGAAGAGCACGGAGGAGACGCGCATCGCGTTCAACGCGACGGCCGATGCGAGCACGCATGCGCTGTACTGGTTCGTCAACGATGCGTTCGTCGGGCGCAGCGTGCCGGGCGATGCGCTGTTCTGGCAGCCGCGGACGGCCGGCAGCTATACGGTGCGCGTGGTCGACGATCACGGCCGCGGCGACCAGCGGCCGCTGGCGGTGGGGCTCGAACAGTAATGGACGACGGCCTGCCGGTGCAGGCCGGGACTCAGACGCTGTAGCCGATCCGCAGCACGCCCCATTGCCGTCCGCCGACGACGATGGGAGCGGAGACGTCCTTCATCAGCGCGAAGTTGCCGTTGCCCATGTCGCGCCGATAGGTTTGCAGCAGGAACGGCTTGGTATGCGACACGGAGGTGCGCGCCGTGCGGTCCGTGTAGATCCGGCGATTCCGGCAGTTCGCGGCGTTCCACGCCGCGTCCGCGCGCTGGGGCAGCGAGAATTTCCGGTTGTGGGTCGGCAGGTAGCACTGCCTGTCGAAGCTCGCGCAATAGACGATGCGCGCGTCGATCCCGAGCACCGGCTCCTGGATGGCCGGCAGCACGCGATCGGTGAAGTCGGTGAAGCGCGTCATGAACTGCTGCGGATCGGTGCCGGGAATCGGCACGTAGTGCGCGTCGAAGAGCGCGTCGAGTGCGATCTCGCCGCGCCCGACCGCTTCCTCGAAGAGCTTGCTGATCGCGGCGGCCGTGTGCCGCGCGGTGTCGATCAGGCGCGTGTCGGGCGATTCGATGCCGGTCGCGGCCGTGAGTTCGATGAGTGTCTCGGAGACGGAGAGCAGGTTGCCGAGCCGGTCCTTGGCCTGCGAGAAGTTGTCGCTCGAATCCTCCACGCCGGATGCCATCTCGCCGACCTGTTCGTCGAGCCGGTGGCATTGCGTCTCGATTTCGTCCGTCAGCGACGCGATCTGCTCGGCCTCGCCGGCGAGCTCGGTGATCGCGTGCCCGGTCGCGTGCACGACCTCGCCGATCGTACGCGTGCCCTCGCGCACGCGATGCGCGCGGGCTGCGTTGTCGGTGCCTTCCGCGATCAGGTGTTCGGTCTGCTCGGCGAGGCGCGCGAGGGTCGTCTCGATCTGGGCCGTCGCCTGTCCGGTCTTCGCGGACAGGTTCTTGACCTCGGCCGCGACGACGGCGAAGCTGCGGCCCGAATCGCCGGCGCGTGCGGCCTCGATCGCGGCGTTCAGCGCGAGCAGGTGAGTCTGTCGCGCGATCACGGAGATCTCCTCGGACACGGCCCGTACATGATCGAGCGCGTCGCGCAGCGCACCCATCTGGTTGCCGATCGACGTGACGCCTTCGACGAGGCCGTGGATGTCGGCGAGCGACGCCTCGATCGTCTGTTGCGACTGGCGAACCGCGTCCGACGCATTCGCGCTCACGGCGCGCACCTGCTGCGCGGCCTCGGCAATCCGGTGGTTGCCGCGCAACGTGACGGCGGCCGATTCGCGCAGCGTGTGGCAGACCTCCGCCTGTCTGGCGACGCGGGCCGCGACTTCCTCGACGTGACCCGACACGTCGCAGATCTCGATGCCGAGCTTGCCGGCCTGCTCGGCGATGTCGCCGACGAGCGCGCGCGACGAACGGTGGCCGCGGCCGATTCCGAAGAAGTTCACGTTGCGGGGTCTCCTTGAAGGGACGCGTGCCTGGTCATCGGCGGATGCTGGGCGTGCGCTCCTGTCTTGACGGCAGCGAGGGCACGGACTTGAGGTCGGGTAAACATCGAGACCGGGATCGGGATGGCGGATCGTCCGGTCGGTGCCGCGCGTTGCCCGCCGTTCACGGCTTTTGCTGCTTTTTGCGGCGTTTGCGGCGGCGGTGTTCCGGCGCCGGGCCGGACGGGCGCACGCGGGCTGCCCGTCCGGCCGGACGCGCCGCGCCGCGTCAGAACACGTGGTGGATGCCGGCGTTGACGCCGACCGTCGTGCCCGGCAACCCGAACAGCGCGCCGCCCGTGATGCCGAGGCCCGTGTTCATCGCGCCATGGTTGTTGACGACACCGACCTGCGCGTACAGGCCCGTTCGCTTCGATAGGCTGTAGTCGGCGCCGATCGCCGCGAGCAGCGAATGATTGTGCGAATCGTTGCGATCGATCGTGTACCACGCGCCGGTGTTCAGGTCGAGGGCCGGCGTGACGCGATAGTCGAGGCCGGCGCTGTACACGTTGTTGCTGAACGAACCGGCAACCTTGTAGCTCGTGAACGACGCCTTGCCGGTCACGGGCCCGAACGTGTAGGCGGTGCCGATCGTGCGGCCGACGAACGCGACCGTGCTCGATACCGGCGTCGGCGACGTGCCGCCGTTGCCGTCGTAGAGCGCCGCGTTGAGCATGAAGCCGCCATTCGCATACGTGAGGCTGCCGGAATACTGGCGTCCCGCCTGGAAGTCCCCGGCTTTTCCGCCGAAGCCGAACATCGCGCTGCCCGTGAGCCCGGCGATCGTCGGGCTCGTGTACGAAATTGCATTCGGGTTGAAGAGGCCGGTGACGAGCACGTTGTCGACGTACGGGATCAGCGCGGCGCCGAAGTGCGAAACGTTGCGCGGGTCCGATCCGAGCACCGCGAGCACGAACGGCGAGAACTGCAGGCCGATCTTCGTTTCGCCGAACCCGCCGTCGATCCCGACCCACGCCTGGCGGCCGAAGAAGTTGCCGTTCGAATGGCCGAACGCCCCGTCGGTGATGTTGAAGCCGCTCTCGAGCTTGAATTTCGCGTGCAGCCCGCCGCCGAGATCCTCGGTACCCGTCAAGCCGAAGTTGGTCGGCGTCATGCCGGTGTCGGTCAGCGCGAACTGGCGGCCCGCATTGCCGCCGGTCGCCGAGTCGAGCGACCGGCTCGTGTAAAGCAACGCGGCGTCGAGGTCGCCGTACAGCGTGACGCTGCTCTGCGCGAAAACGCTCGTGCTCGCCGCCGCGCCGAGCAGCGCCGCGCAAATCGTCCGTGTCGTGATCTTCATCGTCTGTCTCCGTTTTGTTGAATGTTGTAATACGTATAGCTAATTAATATTGCGGCGGCGGAATCGACGCGTGCCGCCTGCAGGCCGTGCCGTCGGGGAACGCACGGCGGTGCTTCGCGAGGGCCGGAATGCGAGCGCATCCCGGCACCGCGACGAAGCGAAACGCTCCGCCCGAGCGGGCGGTGTTACAGCGAACGGTTCAACTGGTCGAGGATGGCCGGGTTCTCGAGCGTGGACGTGTCCTGCGTGATCGCTTCGCCCTTGGCGAGCGAACGCAGCAGGCGCCGCATGATCTTGCCCGAGCGCGTCTTCGGCAGGTTGTCGCCGAAGCGGATGTCCTTCGGCTTCGCGATCGGCCCGATCTGCTTGCCGACCCAGTCGCGCAGCGTCTTCGCGAGCGCCGCGGCCTCCTCGCCTTCCGGACGCGCACGCTTGAGCACCACGAACGCGACTACCGCCTCGCCCGTCGTGTCGTCAGGACGGCCGACCACGGCCGCCTCGGCCACCAGCTCGTGCGAGACCAGCGCCGATTCGATCTCCATCGTGCCGAGCCGGTGGCCCGACACGTTCAGCACGTCGTCGATCCGGCCCATGATCGTGAAGTAACCGGTGTCCTTGTCGCGCACGGTGCCGTCGCCGGCGAGATAGAGCGTGCCGCCGAGTTCTTCCGGGTAATAGCTCTTCTTGAAGCGTTCCGGGTCGCCCCAGATCGTGCGGATCATCGCCGGCCACGGGCGCTTGACGACGAGAATGCCGCCTTGCCCGTTCGGCACGTCCTGGCCGGTTTCGTCGACTACCGCGGCCATGATGCCCGGCAGCGGCAGCGTGCACGAACCGGGCACGGTCGGCGTCGCGCCCGGCAGCGGCGTGATCATGTGGCCGCCCGTCTCGGTCTGCCACCACGTATCGACGATCGGGCAACGCTCCTGGCCGACGTGCTTGTGATACCACATCCACGCTTCCGGATTGATCGGCTCGCCGACCGTGCCGATGATGCGCAGGCTCGACAGGTCGTAGCTCTTCGGATGCACCTTGTCGTCGGCCTCGGCGGCCTTGATCAGCGAACGGATCGCGGTCGGCGCGGTGTAGAACACGCTGACCTTGTGGTCGCCGATCATCTTCCAGAAGCGGCCGGCGTCCGGCCAGGTCGGCACGCCCTCGAACACAACCTGCGTGCCGCCGCAGGCGAGCGGGCCGTACGTGATGTACGTGTGGCCGGTGACCCAGCCGATGTCGGCCGTGCACCAGAACACGTCGGCGGGCTTCCAGTCGAAGGTCCACTTCATCGTCTGCGCGGCCCACAGCAGGTAGCCGCCGGTGCTGTGCTGCACGCCCTTCGGCTTGCCGGTCGAGCCCGACGTATACAGGATGAACAGCGGATGCTCGGCGCTCACCCATTCCGGCTCGCAGGTGTCGGATTCGGCGGCCGTCAGTTCGTGCATCCACAGGTCGCGGTCGGCATGCCAGTCGATCTTGCCGCCGGTGCGGCGATAGACGATCACGCTCTTCACCGCTTCGCAGCCGCCCAGCGCGAGCGCCTCGTCGGCGATGCTCTTGAGCGGCAGCGTCTTGCCGCCGCGCGCCTGCTCGTCGGCCGTGATCAGCGCCGTCGCGCCGACGTCGACGAGCCGCTCGTTCAGCGACTTCGCGGAGAAGCCGCCGAACACGACCGAGTGCGTCGCGCCGATGCGCGCGCAGGCCTGCATCGCGACGATGCCTTCGATCGACATCGGGATATAGATGACGACGCGGTCGCCCTTGCCGATGCCGCGCTTCTTCAGCGCATTCGCGAAACGCGACACACGGGCGAGGAGATCCGCATAGGTGACGCGCGTGACGGTGCCGTCGTCGGCTTCGAAGATCACCGCGACGCGCTCGCCGTTGCCGGCTTCGACGTGACGGTCGAGGCAGTTGTACGAGGCGTTGAGCTCACCGTCGTCGAACCACTTGTAGAACGGCGCGTTGGACTCGTCGAGCACTTTGGTGAACGGCTTGTGCCACGCGAGGCCTTCGCGCGCGAGGCGCGCCCAGAAGCCTTCGTAATCGCGCTCGGCCTCGGCGACGAGCGCCCGATAGGCCGGCATGCCGGAAATGGTCGCCGCCTGCTCGAGCGCCGCGGGCGGCGCAAACTGGCGGGTTTCGTGAAGAACCGATTCAATCGTGGACAAGCGTGTCTCCATGCGTTCTTGGGATGCAGGGCTGCTGTTCGGGAAAACGCAACATGCGTGCCAGCATCAACGATCGATGCGCGCATTCGGCGGAAGTCGCGGCGCACCGCGCGCGTTTCGGGCGATCCGGTCGAACGGGCGACGGGGTGGATACCGTCAAGCCGAAGCCGGCCGTTCATAAATGCAGCACATCGTGTTGCAGTCCTCAACAGGTGGCGGGCCGGGGAAGGTGGTCGGCCGCTCGTTCCGGAGCGCGGTGGGGCGACCTGGCGGCGTCAGGCGATCAGCGACCGAAGCGCCGGTGCGTGCCCGAACTGTCTGATCCGTTCGAGCGCCGACACTTCGATCTGGCGAACGCGTTCGGCGGACAGATTCAGTTGCCGGCCGATCTCGCGCAGCGAATACTCGCTTTCGACGTCGATGCCGTACCTCAAGCGAAGAATCCACGCTTCACGTGCCGGCAGGCGGTCGATCAGCGCCGCAACCGCCGCGCGAAGCTGGCGGGCGCTCGCGGATTCTTCCGGGGTCGGTGCGGCGTGGTCGATCGCGACGTCGCACAACGTGAGGTCGTGATCGGGCGAAACGGGCAGGTCCGCGGAGATGGGCTCGCGCACGATATCCATCAGATCCCGCACCTTGTCGACCGGGATCCGCATCTGCGCCGAGAGCGTCGGAGCGCCGGCAACCTCGCCGGTTCGTTGCGCATGCGTTCGCGCGAGGCGCGACAGCTTGTTGATCGCGTCGACCGTATGCGCGGGCACGCGGATCGTGCGGCCCTGATCGGCGATCGCATGCGTGATGGCCTGCCGGACCCACCAGGTCGCGTACGTCGCGAATTTGAAGCCGCGCCGGTGATCGTAGCGATCGACGGCCTTCATCAGGCCGAGATTGCCCTCCTGGATCAGGTCGAGAAACTGCAGGCCGCGATCGGGATAGCGCTTGGCGATCGACACGACGAGCCGCAGATTGCTCTGGAACAGCTTCGTTCTCGCGGGCTGCATTGCGCGCTCGATACGCGACAGTCGCGCATCGATCGCGATCGCGATGTCGAGCGGCAGGCTCGACTCGCCGGCGAGGCCGGCGAGCGCGGTGCGTGCTTCGATCAGCGCCGGCGCGCGGCGGGTGAGGGCGGCGGTACAGCCGGCATGCGCGGCGATGCAGTCGGTCATCCATGCGCGCACGTCGTCGCACGGCATGAAGAGGTCGCGGCGCGGCGAATCGATGCGTATGCCCGATTCGGCCAGGATGTCGACGATGCGCTGTTCGAACTTGCGTGCTTGCGTTGCACGGTCACGAATCGCGCGGCCGATGCGTTCGATCGCACGCGCGGTGAAGCGGATCCTGCCGGTCGACGCGGCGGCCTCGCGAAGCAGCGCCCGGTAACCGGCCGACGCGAAACCGCAGGTACGCAATGCGTGCTGCATCCCGGCGGCCAGCGCGCCGGCGCGGTCGAGCGATGCGATGACGCTGTCGCGCCATGCCGGGCTGTCCGGCGCGCGGTCCGTGTCGTCCTCCCCCTCCGGTGATTCCATGGTCGAATCAGGCGCCGTTGCGTTGCCGGGCGATTCCCCGGGCAAAGCCGCGGGCGCTTCGTCAGGCGATTCGGCGTCGCCGACGAACCCCGTCACGTAGACCGATGCCGCCACCTTGCCGGCGCGGATGTCGCCGGCGATCGACGCGACGGCGTCGAGCGCAGCCGGGTCGCGGCTCAATGCGTCGATGCACGCCGCGCGCCCGCTTTCCAGATGAAGCGCGAGCGCGATCTCTTCTTCGCGGTCGAGCAGCGGTGTCGCGCTCATTTCGCGCAGATAGATGCGGACGGGATCGCTCGTGCGGGCCGCGAGCAGATCGGCGGTCGCGAGCGGGGCCGACGCTTCGGCGAGCGGCGACGTCGTGTCTGTCGCTCGCGCGAAATGACGATCGAGCGTCCATGCGCTTCGCGAGTCGACGTGCTCGCGTACCTCGATTCCCCATTCGCCGAGCATCGACGCGGCGGCGTCGAAATCCGCGCCGTCCGCGGCATCGTCGGGCAGCGCGTCGACGATTTCACCGCGCGTCACGTAGCCGCGCCCGATGCCCAGCGCGACCAGCGCATTCAAACGGTCCGTGCGCTCCGCGTTCGTGCCGCCGCGCGGCACGCCGTCGTGTTCGCGCCCGCGCCCGGGATCAAGCAAGCTTTGCATAGACGTTGCACCAGCCTTCGGCGGCAACCGCCTTGCCGCCGAACATCGGGCACGTGCCGGAGGATTCGCCGGCGCGGGCCTTGTAGAAGCGGCAGTTCGAGCACGTCTGGCCGGCCTGGTACTTCGGGAACTTGCCTGCATCGACGGTCGTCGCCTTCGCGCGGTAGCCGAGCGTCTTCGCGGCCGCGTCGTTTTCGTCGACGAGCGGCGCTGCCGCGAATGCGCCTGTTCCGGCTGCGAGTGCGGCACACAGGCCGGCGGTCTGAACGATGAAGGTTCTGCGAGTGCGGGAGATCATGTCGTTTTCCTGGATAAAAAAACCGGCCCCGCGCGCCGGGATGGCTTCCCGGCGCGGCGGTCGATCGAAGCGAAGGGAGAAAAAAGCGTTATTTGCGCGGGCCGGCGACGAGCGGCGCCTTCGACGAGGTGGCGACATCGGCGGTCAGCTTGCTCTTCGATGCGTCATAACCGTTCGAATAGAGCAGGAACGCCATCAGGTCCTCGTATTCCTGCGCCGTCATCTTGCCGGGGCGATCGGCCGGCATGTTGTTCGACATGTACTGGAAGATGCCGCCGACCGTGATGTGCGACTTGCCCTCGGGCGCGAAGGATTCCCCGCTCAGCGCGGGGGCGGTATTGCCTTCGAGCTGGTCGCCGTGGCATTTCGCGCAGGCATCGGTATAGAGCTTCTTGCCGTGCTGTGCCTGCGCATTGTCGAACGACGGCACGCCGTTTTCGTCACTCGCCGAGACCTTGATGAAGCCGCCCGTCGCGGGTGTTCCGCCGGCGAGCAGCACGCCGGTGCGCGAGTGCCCGGCCGACGCGACCGCGCCGTCGAGGAAGCGGCCGCGCGACGGCATATTGGCCGCTTGAGCGATGTTTTCCGGCAGGTTCCAGCCGCGTGTGAGCGCGGCGATCCGGCCGTTGGCATTCAGCCGCGACAACGCCGCGTCGATGCGCTGCCGCAGCGCGTCCCGATCGGGGCCGAACGCGAACGCGAGCTGCCAGTCCGAGTACGGCGACGCCGTGGCCGCGATCCGGAACGGCTGGCCGGGATGCGCACGCCGGTACGCCACGACGCTCGGATACCAGACGATCGCGCGTTGTGCGCGACCGGTCGCGAGCGCGTCGATGGTCTGCTCGGACGTGTTCTCGAGATCGAAGCGGGCGTTCGTCGCCTGTGCCGCGATCAGTTGCGACGGGCTGGAGTACGTGGCCGCGATCGTTTCCTTGCCGGTGGACGGTGCATGCGCGTCGCGCAGCGTCACGCTGACGTAGCTGGAGCGCAGATACCCCTGCGAGAAACCCATCCGGGCATTCGATGCATCGGCGATCGCCGAGCGCGGGAAGCCGGCGATCATGTCGCAGTCGCGTTCGAGCGATTGCTTCAGTTCGGCGGCGGAGATGCCGTCGTCGCCGCCGTCGTCGTCGACGCCGCGCCGGTTGAACGAGGCGGCGATGCCGGCGGTTCGCAGCACTTCACGTGCGACCGACATGTCGAGGGCGGCGGTCGGGCTGCCCGGCAGCGTGCAGACGCGCACGCCGCCGGCCGCGGCGGACATCGGGGTCAGCGCCACGCCCGCGGCGAGCAGACTGGCGAGGGTCAGGGGAGCGAGTCGAGTTTTCATGGTCGTGCATTCCGGTTGAAACAGTGGGGGCGTCGCGCCCGGATCGGGCGCATGCCGGGCGCGACGCGCGTTCAGTCGAGCGCGAATACGTAGAGCGTGCCGCCGCGCGGAACGTCTTTCGCGACGTCGGCCATCGGGCCGCCCCAGATCGGGTTCGCGCCGCCGTATCCGGCGAGCACCGCGACATATTCCTTGCCGTCGACCTCGAACACCGACGGCTGCGCGATGATGCCGCTCGCGAGCTGCGGGCTCTCCCACAGCACCTTGCCGGTCGCCGTGTCGAAGGCATACAGGTGGCCGTCGAGCGAGCCGCTGAATGCAAGACCGCTCGCGGTGGTCGCGACGCCGCCGTTCCACGGCTTCTTCGACCAGTGGCCCCACAGTTTCTTGCCGGTGTTCACGTCGATGGCCTGCAGTTCGCCGTAACCCTGGCTGCCCGGTTCAGGCTTGATCTCGAAGCCTTCCCCGAGATACGGCAGGCCTTCCATGTAGCTGACCGACTTGCCGGACAGGCTCATGCACGCGTGAAGGGAAGGTACGACCGCGATGTGGCGCGCGGGGTCGTACGACACCGACCACCAGTTCTTGCCGCCGAGGAAGCTCGGGCACGTGTCGATCGTCGTGCCGGCCTTCGGGAACTTCGACGGGTCCGCGATGGGCTTGCCGTCGGCCGTGTAGCCGGTGACCGACGTTGCCGTGACGAACGGCTCCGCGTAGATCAGCTTGCCGGTCGTGCGATCGATCGCATGGAAGAAGCCGTTGCGGTCGGCGTGAATGATCGCGTCGTAGTCCTTGCCTTTGTACTTGATGTCCGCGAGGATCGGCGTGTTGACGCCGTCGTAGTCCCACGTGTCGTTGCTCGTGTACTGGTAGTGCCACTTCAGGTTGCCGTTCTTCGGATCGAGCGCGAGCAGCGAGTCGGAATACAGGTTGTCGCCGGGACGCAGCGCCGCGAGCCACGGGCCGGGGTTGCCGACGCCCCAGTACAGCGTGCGGCTTGCCGCGTCGTAGGTTCCCGTCAGCCAGGCGGCGCCGCCGCCGTGCGCCTGCATCCCGTCGGGCCAGGTGTCCGCGCCTTTTTCGCCGGGGCTCGGGATCGTGTAGCGCTTCCAGACCAGCGAGCCGTCTTCGGGGTTCAGCGCGGCGATGTACCCGCGAATCCCGTATTCGCCGCCGGAGGTGCCGACGATGATCGAGCCGTCCAGCGCGAGCGGCGCGAGCGAGAACGCATAACCGAGGCCCGGCTCGAACATCTGCTTCTTCCAGACGAGATTGCCCGTCTGCGCGTCGAGCGCCACGACCTCGCCGCTCAGCATCGCGACGTAGACGTTCTTGCCGTACAGCGCGACGCCACGGTTGACGACGTCGCAGCATGCGGTCTTGAACGATGCCGCGCCAAGCTTCGGTTCGTATTTCCACAGCTGCTTGCCGCTCTTCGCATCGAATGCGTAGACGTTGTCCTTCGGCGTGGTCACGAACAGGTAGTTGCCGTTGATGATCGGCGTGGCTTCGAAGCCCTGCTTCAGCTCGGCGGGGAACTTGTAGGCCCACACCTGCTTGAGTTCCTTCGCGTTCGACGCGTCGATCTGCTTGAGCGGCGAATGCGACTGGCCGTCGTAGGTGCGGTAGTAGGTCAGCCAGCCCGGATCTGTGTGCGCATCGGTCAGCCGCTGGTAGGTCACGGCCGGGTAGTCCGCGGCCGCTTCGACGAGGCCGGGGTTCAGCGCGACGGCTGCTGCCGCCGCGATGCCGATCGTCGCCAGCCGGCTCGCTGAAGCCGAGAGTTTCTTCATGGTTGTCTCCTGAGTCATTGTGGTCGCACCGCCGCGAACGGTTCGTCGCGCCGGCACGGTGGGGATTCCGGGCCGAGTGCGCAGCCGTTCACGCAAGTCGCATGCCATCGCGGCGCGAAGCCGGTGTGACGCGGCACACGGGCGCGTCGTGCGTCGTGCGGCGTCGGACGCGTCGCGCGCACGTGTCAACGAAGGTGTTGCATTCAGGTACACCCCCGTGCGCGCAGTGTTGCCAAACATGACAGGTGGCGCGGCATCCGTGACAGGTGGAGCGCTGCCCGCGCCGGTGTCACGCACGCCGTGCGCGGCGACGCGCGCGGGCGTCGTGCCGACGCGGCTGGCACGGTTCTCGCACGCTGCTTCGCGACAACAGCACGCCGCGCGGTGCGGGGCACACCACGGCGAAATACAAGCATGGAGACGAATGAAATGATCAGGAGGCCAAAGGCAGCCGGAAAGGGCGGCGCGATGCGATGCGCGCGTCGCGCGCGGCACGGTGGCGTGATGCGTGGCGCGCTTCTCGGGCCGGCCCTCGGCGCCATCGCGCTGTTCGGCCTGTCGACGGCCAGCGCGCGTGCGCAGCAGCCTGCGGACGGCA